>NZ_FOKH01000051.1:0-15836 GCF_900111955.1 Pseudomonas sp. NFIX10
ATCTTGTCGAAGTCAACCTTGGCCGAACCGAAAACTTCGGAGCAGACACGGGTCAGAGCAGCGGTCAGCGTGGTTTTACCGTGGTCAACGTGACCAATGGTGCCAACGTTGACGTGCGGTTTGTTCCGTTCAAATTTTTCTTTAGCCACGACAATTAACTCCTAGCTTAAAGGGGCTGAATCAGCCTTGCTTTTTGGTAACAGTCTCGACGATATGCGACGGAGCTGTATTGTATTTTTTGAATTCCATAGAGTAGCTTGCGCGACCCTGAGACATGGAACGAACGTCGGTTGCGTAACCGAACATCTCACCCAACGGCACCTCGGCACGAATCACTTTGCCGGAAACCGTATCTTCCATACCCAGAATCATGCCACGACGACGGTTAAGGTCGCCCATGACATCACCCATGTAGTCTTCAGGCGTAACGACTTCCACCGCCATGATCGGCTCAAGCAACTCACCGCCACCCTTCTGGGCCAGCTGCTTGGTTGCCATGGAGGCAGCCACCTTAAACGCCATCTCGTTGGAGTCGACGTCATGGTAAGAACCATCGAACACAGTCGCCTTCAGGCCGATCAGCGGATAGCCGGCGACAACGCCGTTCTTCATCTGCTCTTCGATACCCTTCTGGATCGCCGGGATGTATTCCTTGGGAACCACACCACCTACGACTTCGTTCAGGAATTGCAGACCTTCCTGACCTTCGTCAGCCGGTGCAAAACGGATCCAGCAGTGACCGAACTGGCCACGACCGCCGGACTGGCGAACGAACTTGCCTTCGATTTCACAGCTCTTCGTGATGCGCTCACGATAGGAAACCTGAGGCTTACCGATGTTGGCTTCGACGTTGAACTCACGGCGCATCCGGTCAACCAGGATGTCCAGGTGCAACTCGCCCATGCCGGAGATGATCGTTTGACCAGTCTCTTCATCAGTCTTGACGCGGAAAGACGGGTCTTCCTGAGCAAGCTTGCCCAGAGCGATACCCATTTTTTCCTGGTCGTCCTTGGTCTTAGGCTCAACGGCAACCGAAATAACCGGCTCCGGGAAGTCCATGCGAACCAGGATGATTGGCTTGTCAGCGTTGCACAAAGTTTCACCGGTGGTGACGTCCTTCATGCCGATCAAGGCCGCGATGTCGCCAGCGCGTACTTCCTTGATTTCTTCACGGGCGTTTGCGTGCATCTGCACCATACGACCCACACGCTCTTTCTTGCCTTTTACCGAGTTGATCACGCCGTCGCCGGAGGCCAACACGCCCGAGTAAACTCGAACAAAGGTCAAGGTACCCACGAATGGGTCGGTAGCGATCTTGAACGCCAAAGCCGCGAACGGCTCCTCGTCACTTGCGTGACGCTCCATTTCCTCTTCCTCGTTATCCGGGTTGGAACCCTTGATAGCAGGAATGTCGGTTGGAGCAGGCAGGAAGTCGATAACGGCGTCGAGAACCAGGGGAACACCCTTGTTCTTGAAGGAAGAACCGCAAACAGCCAGAACGATCTCACCAGCGATAGTACGCTGACGCAGAGCGGCCTTGATTTCCTCGTTGGTGAGTTCTTCACCTTCGAGGTACTTGTTCATCAGCTCTTCGCTGGCTTCGGCCGCAGCCTCAACCATGTTGCTGCGCCATTGCTCGGCTTCTTCCAACAGTTCGGCAGGAATGTCCTTGCGAACAGGGACCATGCCCTTGTCGGAATCGTTCCAGTAGACAGCTTGCATGTTGATCAGATCGATCTGACCCTGGAAGTTGTCTTCGGAACCGATAGCCAGCTGGATCGGCACCGGAGTGTGACCCAGGCGTTGCTTGATCTGAGCGATCACGCGCAGGAAGTTGGCACCAGCACGGTCCATCTTGTTGACGTAAACAAGACGTGGAACGCCGTATTTGTTGGCCTGACGCCATACGGTTTCCGACTGAGGCTCAACACCCGAAGTACCACAGAACACAACGACAGCGCCGTCGAGTACACGCAGGGAACGTTCAACTTCGATGGTGAAGTCTACGTGGCCCGGGGTATCGATAACGTTGAAGCGATGCTCGTGCGGGTACTGCTTCTCGGAACCTTTCCAGAAGGCGGTGATAGCAGCAGAAGTAATGGTAATACCACGCTCCTGCTCCTGCACCATCCAGTCTGTGGTCGCGGCGCCGTCATGCACCTCGCCCATTTTGTGACTCTTGCCGGTGTAAAAAAGGACGCGCTCGGTGGTGGTGGTTTTACCAGCATCCACGTGAGCAACGATACCGATGTTACGGTAGCGGTTAATCGGTGTAGTACGAGCCATAAAGCCCTCGCAAATTGAGTGACGCTAAAATTAGAAGCGGTAGTGCGAGAAAGCCTTGTTGGCTTCAGCCATACGGTGCACGTCTTCACGCTTCTTAACTGCAGCACCTTTACCTTCAGCAGCGTCCAACAGTTCACCAGCCAAACGCAGAGCCATGGACTTCTCGCCGCGCTTGCGGGCGAAGTCTACCAGCCAGCGCATTGCCAGGGCGTTACGACGGGACGGACGAACTTCGACCGGAACCTGGTAAGTAGCACCGCCTACACGGCGCGACTTCACTTCGACCAGCGGAGCGATGGCGTCGAGAGCTTTCTCGAAGATTTCCAGGGGATCGCTGTTCTTGCGTTCCTTAACTTTGTCCAGTGCGCCATAAACGATACGCTCGGCAACGGCTTTCTTGCCGCTTTCCATTACGTGGTTCATGAACTTGGCGAGGATCTGGCTTCCGTATTTCGGATCGTCCAGAATCTCACGTTTGGCTGCTACGCGACGTCTTGGCATTGATAAGCCCTCAAACGGTCTTCAGGTTAGCCCGGGACAGCGGATGCGTGCCCGACCTTACTCTTATCGACTCAATAAAATTAAAAACTGCTAAACGGCCGATTATTTCGGACGCTTGGTACCGTACTTCGAACGACCTTGGTTACGACCTTTGACGCCGGAAGTATCCAAAGAGCCGCGAACGGTGTGGTAACGAACACCTGGCAAGTCTTTTACACGACCGCCGCGGATCAGGACCACGCTGTGTTCTTGCAGGTTGTGGCCTTCACCGCCGATGTACGAGGAAACCTCGAAACCGTTGGTCAGACGCACACGGCATACTTTACGCAGTGCCGAGTTAGGTTTTTTCGGCGTGGTGGTATACACACGGGTGCATACGCCACGACGTTGCGGGCAGTTCTGCAGCGCAGGCACGTCGGATTTCTCGACGATACGCTTACGCGGCTGACGTACCAGCTGGTTGATAGTTGCCATCTACTAGCTCCACTGTTGTCTTGCGACGCTATTGTCTTACAAGAAAAGCAAAATGGCAGGAACGAATTCCCGCCAAATTTAGGGGATCAAGAGTCTAAAGAGGATCTTGTCCCCAGTCAAGGCAAGGCCCCGACCTCCCCGCCCGCCGGATCTCGACAATTTGTCTCGATCCGCCGAACGGGGCGACCAGGGCCAGGCACTCAATTACCGCAGAACTCAGTTACCACTCGAGTTCAGAGCTTCGGTCAGTGCAGCTTCCACTTCACTGGCGCTTACGCGCAACGGCTTGTCGGCATCACGGCGACGCTTACGCTCGCTGTGATAGGCCAAACCGGTACCGGCCGGGATCAGACGACCCACGACCACGTTTTCTTTCAGGCCGCGCAGGTAATCGCGCTTGCCGGTTACCGCCGCTTCGGTCAGTACACGGGTGGTTTCCTGGAAGGAAGCCGCCGAGATGAACGATTCGGTGGACAACGACGCCTTGGTGATACCCAGCAGCACGCGAGTGAACTTGGAGACAAACTTGTCTTCGGTCGCCAGGCGTTCGTTTTCCACCAGCACGTGAGTCAGTTCCATCTGGTCGCCCTTGATGAAACTCGAGTCGCCAGATTCAGCGATCTCGACCTTACGCAGCATCTGACGCAGGATGGTCTCGATGTGCTTGTCGTTGATCTTCACGCCTTGCAGACGGTAAACGTCCTGGATCTCGTTCACGATGTACTTGGCCAGCGCACTCACACCCAGCAGACGCAGGATGTCGTGTGGATCGCTCGGGCCGTCCGAGATAACTTCGCCGCGGTTTACCTGTTCGCCTTCGAAGACGTTCAGGTGACGCCACTTCGGAATCAGCTCTTCGTACGGATCGCTACCGTCGTTCGGTGTAATGACCAGGCGGCGCTTGCCCTTGGTCTCTTTACCGAACGCGATGGTGCCGCTGACTTCAGCCAGAATCGAGGCTTCTTTCGGACGACGGGCTTCGAACAAGTCGGCAACACGCGGCAGACCACCGGTGATGTCGCGGGTTTTCGAAGTTTCCTGCGGGATACGGGCGATAACATCACCGATCGCGATCCGCGCACCGTCCGCAACACCGACCAGGGCGTTGGCTGGCAGGAAGTACTGAGCGATTACGTCAGTGCCTGGCAGCAACAGATCCTTGCCGTTGTCATCGACCATCTTCACGGCCGGACGGATGTCCTTGCCGGCAGCTGGACGATCTTTCGCGTCGAGTACTTCAATGTTGGTCATACCGGTCAATTCGTCGGTCTGACGCTTGATCGTGATGCCTTCTTCCATGCCCACGTAGGTCACGGTACCTTTCATCTCGGTCACGATCGGGTGGGTGTGCGGGTCCCACTTGGCCACGATGGCGCCAGCGTCGACCTTGTCACCTTCCTTGACCGAAATCACAGCACCGTACGGCAGCTTGTAGCGCTCGCGCTCGCGACCGAAGTCGTCAGCGATGGCCAGCTCGCCGGAACGGGATACAGCCACCAGGTGACCGTCCACGCGCTCTACGTGCTTGAGGTTGTGCAGACGGACAGTACCGCCATTCTTCACCTGGACGCTGTCGGCAGCGGAGGTCCGGCTTGCCGCACCACCGATGTGGAACGTACGCATCGTCAGCTGGGTACCCGGCTCACCGATGGACTGGGCAGCGATAACGCCGACCGCTTCACCGATGTTCACCTGGTGACCACGTGCCAGGTCGCGACCGTAGCACTTGGCGCAGATGCCATAGCGGGTTTCGCAGCTGATCGGCGAACGCACGATCACTTCGTCGATGCTGTTGAGTTCGATGAACTCGACCCACTTCTCGTCAACCAGGGTGCCGGCAGGAACGATCACGTCCTCGGTACCTGGCTTGAATACGTCACGGGCGATGACACGACCCAGTACGCGTTCACCCAACGGCTCTACAACGTCACCGCCTTCAATGTGCGGCGTCATGACCAGGCCATGTTCGGTGCCGCAATCGATCTCGGTCACGACCAGATCCTGGGCAACGTCTACCAGACGACGAGTCAGGTAACCGGAGTTCGCGGTTTTCAACGCGGTATCCGCAAGACCCTTACGAGCACCGTGAGTGGAGATGAAGTACTGGAGTACGCTCAAGCCTTCACGGAAGTTCGCGGTAATCGGCGTCTCGATGATGGAGCCGTCCGGCTTGGCCATCAGGCCACGCATACCGGCGAGCTGACGGATCTGCGCAGCAGAACCCCGTGCGCCCGAGTCGGCCATCATGTACATCGAGTTGAACGATTCCTGGTCGACTTCGTTGCCATGACGGTCGATGACTTTCTCTTTCGAGAGGTTGGCCATCATCGCCTTGGACACTTCGTCGTTCGCCTTGGACCAAAGGTCGATCACCTTGTTGTACTTCTCGCCCTGGGTTACCAGGCCGGAGGCGTACTGGCTTTCGATCTCTTTCACTTCTTCGGTGGCAGCACCAATGATGCGGGCTTTTTCATCCGGGATAACGAAGTCGTTAACGCCGATGGAAACGCCGGAAATGGTCGAATAGGCAAAACCGGTGTACATCAACTGGTCAGCGAAGATCACGGTCTCTTTCAGACCCACCACGCGGTAGCACTGGTTGATCAGCTTGGAGATCGCTTTTTTCTTCATCGGCAGGTTGACGACGTCGAAGGACAGGCCTTTTGGCACAACCTGGAACAACAGCGCACGGCCGACGGTGGTGTCGACGATACGGGTGTTGGTCACGCTGCCGCCATCACGGTCGTTCACGGTTTCGTTGATCCGCACCTTGACCTTGGCGTGCAGTGCGGCTTCGCCGGCACGGAACACACGGTCAACTTCCTGCAGATCGGCGAACACACGACCTTCGCCCTTGGCGTTGATCGCTTCACGAGTCATGTAGTACAGACCCAATACAACGTCCTGCGACGGAACGATGATTGGCTCACCGTTGGCTGGCGACAGGATGTTGTTGGTCGACATCATCAACGCACGCGCTTCCAGCTGGGCTTCCAGTGTCAGCGGCACGTGCACGGCCATTTGGTCGCCGTCGAAGTCGGCGTTGTACGCAGCACAGACCAGCGGGTGCAGCTGGATAGCCTTACCTTCGATCAGTACCGGTTCAAACGCCTGGATACCCAGACGGTGAAGGGTCGGTGCACGGTTGAGCAGCACTGGGTGTTCGCGAATCACTTCGGCGAGAACGTCCCAGACTTCTGGCAGCTCGCGCTCGACCATTTTCTTGGCCGCTTTAATGGTGGTAGCGAGACCACGCATTTCCAGCTTGCCGAAAATGAACGGCTTGAACAGCTCCAGGGCCATCTTCTTAGGCAGACCGCACTGGTGCAGACGCAGGGTCGGGCCTACGGTAATAACCGAACGACCGGAGTAGTCGACACGCTTACCGAGCAAGTTCTGACGGAAACGGCCCTGCTTACCCTTGATCATGTCAGCCAGGGATTTCAGAGGACGCTTGTTGGAACCGGTGATAGCGCGGCCACGACGACCGTTGTCGAGCAATGCGTCGACCGCTTCCTGCAACATACGCTTTTCGTTGCGCACGATGATGTCCGGAGCGGACAGATCGAGCAGGCGCTTCAAGCGGTTGTTACGGTTGATCACTCGACGATACAGATCGTTGAGGTCGGAAGTCGCGAAGCGACCGCCATCGAGCGGAACCAGTGGACGCAGGTCTGGCGGCAGTACCGGCAGAACGGTCAGCACCATCCACTCTGGCAGGTTGCCGGAACCCTGGAAGGCTTCCATCAATTTCAGACGCTTGGACAGCTTCTTGATCTTGGTCTCGGAGTTGGTTTGCGGAATCTCTTCGCGCAGGCGGCCAATCTCGTGTTCCAGGTCGATAGCGTGCAGCAGTTCGCGGACAGCTTCGGCACCCATGCGGGCATCGAAGTCGTCGCCGAACTCTTCCAGCGCTTCGAAGTACTGCTCGTCGTTGAGTAGCTGACCTTTTTCAAGAGTGGTCATGCCTGGATCGATAACGACGTAGCTCTCGAAATAGAGAACCCGCTCGATATCACGCAGGGTCATGTCCATCAGCAGGCCGATACGGGACGGCAGCGATTTCAGGAACCAGATGTGGGCAACCGGCGAGGCCAGCTCGATGTGTGCCATGCGCTCACGACGAACTTTTGCCAGCGCGACTTCAACGCCGCACTTCTCGCAGATCACACCACGGTGCTTCAAGCGCTTGTACTTACCGCACAGGCACTCGTAATCCTTTACCGGGCCAAAGATCTTGGCGCAGAACAGGCCGTCACGCTCGGGTTTGAACGTACGGTAGTTGATGGTTTCCGGCTTTTTAACTTCACCGAACGACCACGAACGGATCATCTCAGGCGAGGCCAATCCAATACGGATAGCGTCGAACTCTTCGACTTGACCCTGGTTTTTCAGCAAATTCAGTAGGTCTTTCAAGGCCTTTCCTCCTGGCGGAGCAGAGAGCGGGCAAAACAGCCCCGCTCTCGATTCGCGTCACGTGTTATTCGGTTTCCAGATCGATATCGATGCCGAGGGAACGAATTTCCTTGATCAACACGTTGAAAGACTCGGGCATGCCCGGCTCCATACGGTGATCGCCGTCCACGATGTTTTTGTACATCTTGGTCCGGCCGTTCACATCGTCCGACTTCACTGTGAGCATTTCTTGCAGAGTGTATGCAGCACCGTACGCTTCCAGTGCCCAGACCTCCATCTCCCCGAAACGCTGACCACCGAACTGCGCCTTACCACCCAGCGGCTGCTGGGTAACCAGGCTGTAAGAACCGGTAGAACGAGCGTGCATCTTGTCGTCTACCAAGTGGTTCAGCTTCAGCATGTACATGTAGCCAACGGTAACCGGGCGCTCGAACTTGTTGCCGGTACGGCCGTCGAACAGCTGCATCTGGCCGCTTTCCGGCAGGTCTGCCAGTTTCAGCATGGCCTTGATTTCGCTTTCCTTGGCACCGTCGAACACCGGAGTAGCCATTGGAACGCCGCCGCGCAGGTTCTTCGCCAGATCCAGGATTTCCTGGTCGGAGAAGGTGTCCAGCTCTTCGTTGCGTCCGCCGATCTCGTTGTAGATCTCGTGCAGGAACTTACGCAGGTCCGCGACCTTGCGCTGCTCTTCGATCATCCGGTTGATCTTCTCGCCCAAGCCCTTGGCCGCGAGGCCCAGGTGGGTTTCAAGGATCTGACCAACGTTCATACGAGAAGGTACGCCCAACGGGTTGAGGACCACATCGACCGGGGTGCCATTGGCATCGTGCGGCATGTCTTCAACCGGCATGATCACGGAGACCACACCCTTGTTACCGTGACGACCGGCCATCTTGTCGCCCGGCTGGATGCGACGACGGATTGCCAGGTAAACCTTGACGATTTTCAGCACGCCTGGAGCCAGGTCATCGCCTTGCTGCAGCTTGCGCTTCTTGTCTTCGAACTTGTCGTCCAGCAGACGGCGGCGATCAACGATATAGGCCTGGGCCTTCTCGAGCTGCTCGTTCAGAGCATCTTCAGCCATGCGCAGTTTAAACCACTGGCCATGCTCAAGACCGTCGAGAACTTCGTCGGTGATCTCCTGACCTTTCTTCAGGCCGGCGCCGCCTTCGGCTTTGTGGCCGACCAGGGCGGAACGCAGGCGTTCGAAAGTTGCGCCTTCGACGATCCGGAACTCTTCGTTCAGGTCCTTGCGGATCTCGTCGAGCTGAGTCTTCTCGATGGACAGCGCACGAGCATCACGCTCAACGCCGTCGCGAGTGAAGACCTGTACGTCGATGACGGTACCTTTGGTGCCGGTAGGCACGCGCAGGGAGGTGTCTTTAACGTCGCTGGCTTTTTCACCGAAGATGGCACGCAGCAGTTTTTCTTCCGGCGTCAGCTGGGTCTCGCCTTTCGGAGTGACCTTGCCCACCAGGATGTCGCCTGCGCCGACTTCGGCACCTACATAAACGATACCGGCTTCGTCCAGCTTGTTCAGTGCGGCTTCACCCACGTTCGGGATGTCCGCAGTGATTTCCTCTGGGCCAAGCTTGGTGTCACGGGCCACACAGGTCAGTTCCTGGATGTGGATCGTGGTGAAGCGGTCTTCCTGAACCACACGCTCGGACAGGCAGATGGAGTCTTCGAAGTTGAAGCCGTTCCATGCCATGAACGCGATGCGCATGTTCTGACCCAACGCCAGTTCACCCATATCGGTGGACGGGCCGTCGGCCATGATGTCGCTGCGCTGAACCCGATCACCCTTGCTCACCAGCGGACGCTGGTTGATGCAGGTGTTCTGGTTGGAGCGGGTGTATTTGGTCAGGTTGTAGATGTCGACACCGGCTTCGCCAGTTTCAACTTCGTCATCGGCAACACGAACCACGATACGGCTGGCATCGACGGAGTCGATCACACCGCCACGACGAGCCACGACGCAAACGCCGGAGTCACGGGCAACGTTACGCTCCATGCCGGTACCGACCAGCGGCTTGTCGGCACGCAGGGTGGGTACAGCTTGACGCTGCATGTTCGAACCCATCAACGCACGGTTGGCGTCGTCGTGCTCGAGGAACGGGATCAGCGACGCGGCAACCGACACTACCTGCTTCGGCGATACGTCCATCAAGGTGACGTCTTCCGGCGCCTTGACGGTGAACTCGTTCAGGTGACGAACAGCTACCAGCTCGTCGACCAGGACCTTCTTGTCGTTCATCGTGGCCGAAGCCTGGGCGATCACGTGATCGGCTTCTTCGATGGCGGACAGGAACACGATCTCGTCGGTAACCAGGGCGTCTTTCACCACGCGGTACGGGCTCTCGAGGAAGCCGTACTGGTTGGTGCGCGCATAGGCCGCCAGGGAGTTGATCAGACCGATGTTCGGACCTTCCGGCGTTTCGATCGGGCAGACACGACCGTAGTGAGTCGGGTGTACGTCACGAACTTCGAAGCCTGCACGCTCACGGGTCAGACCGCCCGGGCCAAGTGCGGAGACACGACGCTTGTGGGTGATCTCGGACAGCGGGTTGTTCTGGTCCATGAACTGGGACAGCTGGCTCGAACCGAAGAACTCCTTCACCGCCGCAGCCACAGGCTTGGCGTTGATCAGGTCTTGCGGCATCAGGCCTTCGCTTTCAGCCATCGACAGACGTTCCTTGACCGCACGCTCTACGCGCACCAGGCCAACACGGAACTGGTTCTCGGCCATCTCGCCTACACAGCGAACACGACGGTTACCCAGGTGGTCGATGTCATCGACGATGCCTTTGCCGTTACGGATGTCGACCAGGGTCTTGAGGACCGCAACGATGTCGTCCTTGTTCAGTACGCCCGAACCTTCGATCTCGGTACGACCGATACGACGGTTGAACTTCATCCGGCCGACCGCAGACAGGTCATAGCGCTCAGGGCTGAAGAACAGGTTGTTGAACAGGGTCTCGGCCGCATCCTTGGTTGGCGGCTCGCCAGGACGCATCATGCGATAGATCTCGACCAGGGCTTCCAGTTGGTTGCCGGTGGAGTCGATCTTCAGCGTGTCGGAGATGAACGGACCGCAGTCGATGTCGTTGGTGTACAGGGTTTCGATACGAACGACCTGGGCCTTGGCGATTTTCGCCAGGATCTCGGTGGTCAGTTCGGTATTGCACTCTGCAATGATTTCGCCGGTGGCCGGATGCACGATGACCTTGGCCGTGGTGCGACCCAGGACGTAGTCGATCGGCACCTGCAGCTCTTTGATCCCGGCTTTTTCCAGCTGGTTGATGTGGCGAGCGGTGATACGACGACCCTGCTCGACAATAACCTTGCCTTTGTCATCCTGGATATCGAGGACAGCGATTTCACCGCGCAGGCGCTGAGGCACCAGTTCCAGGCTGAGGTTTTCACCTTGCACGTGGAAGACGTTGGTGGTGTAGAACGCGTCCAGCACTTCTTCGGTGGTATAGCCGAGCGCGCGCAGCAGTACCGATGCAGGCAGCTTGCGACGACGGTCGATACGCACGAATACGCAGTCTTTCGGGTCGAACTCGAAGTCCAGCCACGAACCGCGGTAAGGAATGATGCGCGCGGAGTAAAGCAGTTTGCCGGAGCTGTGCGTCTTGCCACGGTCGTGGTCGAAGAACACGCCCGGAGAACGGTGCAGCTGGGAAACGATTACACGCTCGGTACCGTTGATTACGAAGGTACCGTTTTCAGTCATCAGGGGGATTTCACCCATGTAGACTTCTTGCTCTTTGATGTCCTTGATCGCTTTGTTCGACGATTCTTTGTCGAAAATGATCAGACGCACTTTTACCCGCAAAGGTACGGCGTAAGTAACACCGCGCAATACGCATTCTTTGACATCAAATGCCGGTTCGCCCAGGCGATAACCGACGTACTCCAGCGCAGCATTGCCGGAGTAGCTGATGATCGGGAAAACGGATTTGAAGGCCGCATGCAGGCCCACGTCGCGGAACTGATCTTTAGTCGCTCCCGCTTGCAAGAATTCACGATACGAATCCAGCTGGATGGCCAGGAGGTACGGCACATCCATGACGTCCGGCAACTTGCTAAAGTCCTTGCGGATACGTTTTTTCTCAGTATATGAGTAAGCCATCAGCGTTCCCCAGCTTGGTCACCTGCTTGTTTGGCCCCTCCCGACGGGAGCAGCCAGAAAATCGTGCAAACCCCATGGTTTGCGCCACCACATCGGGTGGTTACAGCTCGCTATCGGCACCGACCCAGTCGGCTGCCAATAACGGAAAAAGGCCGGTGGCAAGAGCCACCAGCCATCAGCCTGTCGCTTAACGCTCGGGCTGGAGACGCAAAGTCGATGCTTACTTCAGCTCGACTTTAGCGCCTGCTTCTTCCAGAGCGGCCTTGGCTTTGTCAGCTGCGTCTTTGGCAACAGCTTCCAGAACCATGGCAGGCGCGCCGTCAACTACAGCCTTGGCTTCTTTCAGGCCCAGACCGGTCAGTTCACGTACTGCCTTGATCACGTTTACTTTCTTCTCGCCAGCTTCGGTCAGCATGACGTTGAATTCGGTTTGCTCTTCAGCAACGGCAACAGCAGCAGCTGGACCAGCGGAAGCAGCAGCAGCGGTAACACCGAATTTTTCTTCGAAAGCTTTGATCAGCTCAACAACTTCCATTACGGACATGTTGCCAACGGCTTCGAGGATATCGTTTTGAGAGATAGACATGACTCTAAATTCCTGGATTGGGGGACGGCCTACGCGACCATCGAAATAAACAAAAAACGCGAAAAGGAGTGTCGAGCCTTAGGCTGCGGCAGCTTCTTTCTGGTCGCGCAGTGCCGCCAGAGTACGAGCCAATTTGCTGGTTGCGCCTTGGATCACGCTCATCAGCTGGGAAATTGCTTCGTCACGGGTCGGCAGAGTTGCCAGTACGTCGATCTGGTTAGCTGCGAGGAACTTGCCCTCGAACGCAGCTGCCTTAATCTCGAACTTGTCCTGACCTTTGGCGAATTCCTTGAACAAACGGGCAGCAGCGCCAGGATGTTGGGTGGAGAACGCGATCAAGGTCGGGCCGGTGAACACGTCGTTGAGGACACTGTACTCAGTGTCAGCAACAGCGCGCTTGAGCAGGGTGTTACGTACAACACGTACGTAAACGCCAGCTTCACGAGCCTCTTTACGGAGTCCGGTCATAGCGCCTACTGTTACGCCACGGGCATCAGCCACGACAGCGGACAGAGCAGCTTTGGCAGCCTCGTTGACTTCAGCGACGATGGCCTTCTTGTCTTCGAGTTTAATTGCCACGGGTTTAACTCCTGCTTGTTACCGTTTCATTCGGTCGAAACCGAATGTCGTTTTGGTGTCTGATTCGGTAAGGAACCGGGAGCACCATCTGCGTAGGCTTGTGGTTTAAGACTTGCGTCGCCTACGGTCTTGGACAGCCCCCGCCAGGCAGGGACCCCAATTTTTCGATTGGCGCAATCGCTTGCGCCAACCTGAGTCTTACGCGTCGAGCGAGCTCTGATCGATAACCAGACCTGGGCCCATAGTGGTGCTCAGGGTAACGCGCTTGACGTAGATACCTTTCGAAGAAGCTGGCTTGATACGCTTCAGATCAGCGATCAGGGCTTCAACGTTTTCCTTCAGCTTGACGGCGTCGAAGCCGATCTTGCCAACGGAAGTGTGGATGATGCCGTTTTTGTCGGTGCGATAACGAACCTGACCAGCCTTGGCGTTTTTAACCGCGGTGGCTACGTCTGGCGTTACGGTGCCGACTTTAGGGTTAGGCATCAGACCACGTGGACCGAGGATCTGACCCAACTGGCCTACAACGCGCATGGCATCTGGAGATGCGATCACTACGTCATAGTTCAGGTCGCCGCCTTTCATTTCGGCAGCCAGATCGTCCATGCCGACGCGATCAGCACCAGCAGCCAGGGCAGCTTCAGCTGCTGGGCCCTGGGTGAAGACAGCTACACGAACGGTCTTGCCAGTGCCGTGTGGTAGCACGGTAGCGCTACGAACGACCTGGTCGGATTTACGTGGGTCAACGCCCAGGTTTACAGCAACGTCGAACGACTCGCTGAACTTGACAGTCGACAGCTCGGACAGCAGAGCGGCGGCGTCTACAAAGTTGTAGGCCTTGCCTGCTTCGATTTTGCCGGCGATAGCCTTTTGACGCTTGGTCAGCTTAGCCATTACACACCCTCCACGTTAAGGCCCATGCTACGAGCAGAACCGGCGATAGTACGCACGGCTGCATCCATATCAGCTGCAGTCAGATCCGCGTTTTTGGTTTTCGCGATTTCTTCCAGCTGAGCACGGGTAACGGTGCCAACCTTAACGGTGTTCGGACGAGCGGAACCGCTGGTCAAACCTGCAGCCTTCTTCAGCAGAACCGAAGCTGGGGTGCTTTTTGTTTCGAAGGTGAAGCTACGGTCGCTGTAGACAGTGATGATCACTGGAGTCGGCAGACCTGGCTCAAGACCCTGAGTACGGGCGTTGAAGGCCTTGCAGAATTCCATGATGTTCACGCCGTGCTGACCCAGTGCAGGACCAACAGGTGGGCTTGGGTTAGCCTGAGCGGCCTTCACTTGCAGCTTGATGTAAGCGGTAATTTTCTTGGCCATGAGGCACTCCAATTACGGGTTCTAACGCCTCGAAAGGCTCCCCGGTGACTTGCGCGTTTATCCCAGTGACGACAAAACCCCACAGCCTTCGGCTGCGGGGTTGGGATGCCTGCTCAATCAGACCTTTTCGACCTGACTGAACTCTAGCTCTACCGGAGTAGAGCGACCGAAAATGAGCACTGCCACCTGGATCCGGCTCTTTTCGTAGTTAACCTCTTCAACCGTGCCGTTGAAATCAGCGAATGGACCGTCGGTGACGCGTACAACCTCACCTGGTTCAAACAACGTCTTCGGCTTCGGCTTGTCGCTACCATCAGCGACGCGACGCAGAATCGCTTCTGCCTCTTTATCCGTGATCGGCGCAGGCTTGTCGGCGGTACCGCCGATGAAACCCATCACCCGAGGGGTATCCTTGACCAAGTGCCAAGTCCCTTCGTTCATATCCATCTGTACCAGCACGTAGCCCGGAAAGAACTTGCGTTCACTTTTGCGCTTCTGGCCATTACGCATCTCAACCACTTCTTCAGTGGGGACCAGAATCTCGCCAAAGCCGTCTTCCATGCCAGCCAGCTTTACGCGCTCTACCAGCGAGCGCATGACATGCTTCTCGTAACCCGAGTAAGCATGCACAACGTACCAACGCTTAGCCACGGGACACCCTTAGCCAACAATCAAGGAAACAAGCCAGCCGAGCAGGGAATCGAGCCCCCACAACAGCAACGCCATTACCAGAACAACAGCCACAACGATCAACGTGGTCTGCGTGGTTTCTTGGCGAGTCGGCCATACGACTTTACGAATCTCGGTGCGAGCTTCCTTAGCGAGTACAAAGAAAGACTTGCCCTTGGCTGTCTGCAGGCCTACAAAGGCAGCAACAGCAGCAATGGCGAGCAATGCAAGTACACGGTACAGGATCGGCGAAGCAGAATAATACTGATTGCCAACAACGCCAATAACCACCAAAGCGACTACCACTAGCCACTTGAGCAGATCGAAGCGAGAGCCTTGAGCTTCAGCTTTAGGAGTCATCTATGAAGATCCTGTGAAAAGAAAGCCAGACACACTGAGTGAATCTGGCAGGTCAGGAGGGAATCGAACCCCCAACCTACGGTTTTGGAGACCGTCGCTCTGCCAATTGAGCTACTGACCTAAAACAAAATCAGGCCGACCATTATGCCGGCCCGAAAAAGACATTACAACTGTTTTACTCGATGACTTTGGCTACGACGCCAGCGCCGACGGTACGACCGCCTTCACGGATAGCGAAACGCAGGCCGTCTTCCATCGCGATGGTCTTGATCAGGGTAACAGTCATCTGAATGTTGTCACCTGGCATTACCATTTCAACGCCTTCTGGCAGCTCGCAGTTACCAGTCACGTCAGTTGTACGGAAGTAGAACTGTGGACGGTAGCCTTTGAAGAACGGAGTATGACGGCCGCCTTCTTCCTTGCTCAGAACGTAAACTTCCGCAGTGAACTTGGTGTGCGGCTTGACGGTGCCTGGCTTGACCAGAACCTGGCCACGCTCAAC
>NZ_FOKH01000026.1:0-94463 GCF_900111955.1 Pseudomonas sp. NFIX10
GTTGGGCATGCAATTAGTCAAAGCAGCATGATTTTTAGAAGCAAAAACAATGGGTTATTTTTTGTTTGATAAGAGCTTGCTCCCGCTGGACCGCGCAGCGGTCCCAATTCTGGTGGGCGCTTCGCACCCAAGCGGGAGCAAGCTCCCTCGCCACAGGTTTATCGCCATCGCGATTGATCACCAACAAAATCCCATCCCCAGCGAGTCTGTATACTGCGCCCTCGTCTTGAACACTGAGGTCGCTGCATGCCATCCGTTATTTCCACCGACATCCTGATTGTCGGCGCCGGAGTCGCCGGCCTCTGGCTGAACGCGCGCTTGCGCCGCCTGGGGTTTTCAACCGTGCTGGTGGAAAGCGCCAGCCTCGGTGGCGGGCAGAGTGTCAAATCCCAGGGCATCATCCATGGCGGCGCCAAATATGCCTTGCATGGCGCCCTGACCGGGGCCTCGGAAGCCATCGCCGACATGCCGCGCCGCTGGCGCGAAGCCCTGACGGGTGACGGTGAGCTGGACCTGTCCGGCGTGCGCACGCTGTCCGATGCCCATTACCTCTGGTCCCCCGGCACCCTGGCCGGCAACCTCACCAGTTTCTTCGCCAGCAAGGCCGTGCGCGGACGGGTCGACCAGGTCAAGGGCGACCAATTGCCGCCGGCCCTGCAAGACAAGCGCTTCAAGGGCAAGGTCTATCGCCTCGCCGAGCTGGTGGTGGATGTTCCCAGCCTGATCGAGCGCCTGGCGGAACTGGCCGGCGACAGCCTGCTGGCCGGGCAGCACATCGAGCCACTGCGCGAAGCGGGTGAATGGGTCGGGCTGAAGGTCGACGACCGTGAGATTCGGGCCCAGCGCATTGTCCTCAGCGCGGGCGCAGGCACCGCTGACCTGCTCAAAGCCCTGGGCCTGGACAAACCGGCCATGCAGACCCGGCCGTTGCACATGGTCCTGGCCAAGGGGCCGAGCCTCAAGCCGCTTTACGCCCATTGCCTGGGCGGCGGGCCGAAGCCACGCGTCACCGTGACCACCCACCCGGCCGCCGATGGCCAATGGGTCTGGTACCTGGGGGGCGACCTCGCCGAGGGCGATGCCATCGCCCGCGAGCCCGCCGAGCAGATCGCCGTCGCGCAGAAAGAACTTGGCCAATTGCTGCCGTGGATCGACCTCAGCACCGCGCAATGGGCCACGTTGCGGGTTGACCGCGCCGAACCGTTGCAGTCGGGCCTGACCCGCCCGGATAACGCCTTCCTCGCCGAGCAGGATCGCCTGCTGGTGGGCTGGCCGACCAAACTGGCCCTGGCCCCGGACTTCGCCGATCGGGTGGTCAACGCGCTGCAACGTGATGGCATCCAGCCCAGTCACCCGGCTCCGCTGCCGAACCTGCCGAAGCCGCCCATGGGCGTGCCTGCCTGGGAGCAACTGCTGCCATGAGCCAAGCGACCCTGCATGACCTCTATCGCCCTCTGGGCCATAACGGCCCGCGGGTTTCGCCCTTGGGCCTGGGCACCGTCAAGCTGGGCCGCGACCAGGGCGTCAAATACCCCAACGGCTTTCAGATCCCCGATGACGACGAAGCGCGCATGTTGCTCAAGCTCGCGCGCGACCTGGGTATCAACCTGATCGACACTGCGCCGGCCTATGGCCGCAGCGAAGAACGCCTCGGCCCGCTGCTGCGCGGCCAACGTCACGACTGGGTGATTGTCAGCAAGGTTGGCGAAGAGTTCAGTGACGGCCAGTCACGCCACGACTTCAGTGCCGCCCATACCCGACTCTCGGTGGAACGCAGCCTCACGCGCCTGGAAACCGACTATATCGACCTGGTGCTGGTGCATTCCGACGGCAATGACCTGGCGATCCTCAACGACAGCGAGGTCTACCCGACCCTGGCGGCGCTCAAGCGCGAAGGCAAGATCGGCGGCTTCGGCTTTTCCGGCAAGACCGTCGAAGGCGGCTTGAAGGCCTTGGAGCAAGGCGATTGCGCCATGGTCACCTACAATCTGAACGAACGAAACGAAAAGGCGGTCATTGACTACGCCAACAAGCACGGCAAAGCGATCCTGGTGAAAAAGGCCCTGGCCAGCGGCCACGCCTGCCTGAGCCCTGGGGTAGACCCGGTTCGTGCCAGTTTCGAACTGTTGTTTGAGCATCCTGGGGTCGCCAGTGCTATTGTCGGCACCATCAATCCGCTGCACCTCGCCCATAACGTCGCGACCGTAGCCACGGTCCTGCGTAAACACTGACGCCGCCCTACGCGGCCTGAAGGAAGGAGCCGACATGCCGCGTACGCTCATCAGAAAAAACCCCAGTAACTTCAAGACCCTGTCCCTGTTCGTCGAAGCGACCCCCGAAGGCCTGACTTACCAGAGTGTCGGGATGCCGCTGAATTTTGCCCAGACCTTGCAGCGCCGCCGTCCTGTCGCGGTGGCCGATGCCGAGCGTTTTTCCCTGGAGCTGGCGAACCTGGGCGTCTCGGTGCGCCTGACCCTGCATTGGCAGAACCGCGACTATTGGGTGCTGGTGCGCCAGCGTCGGCAGGATCGCGGCGACGTGGTGCTCAAGCTGATTTCCGGCTATGTCCCGGCCCACGAACTGAACCTGCCGCTGCTCACCGCCATCAACGAGATCGCCGAAGAGTGCCTGCTGGAAACCCCGGAAGGCTGGCTGGGCGGGCGCTTCAACGACACCTGGCTGCCCGCCCCCTACGCCACGGCCTTGCACTACCGCGAGGCCTTGCCGTTTCGCCTGACGCCCCTGTCGGGCTCGGCCCGCCCAGTGCGCAGCGCCAACCTGCAACTGATCGAACGGCCACGGGCCTACGTGCACCTGCCGACGGCATCGCTGCAATTGATCTACGACTTGCGCCTGGAGGTGCCCAAGGAAGCCAAGTCCTTGAGCCTGTTTCATGTCGATGAGCGACTTGAGGGCGATCAGTTGGTCGCGCGCCTGGATCGCAAACGCCCGGACTTGTACCTGATGCCACTTGAAGACGGCAAACCGGTGGGTGAGCTGTATACGCTCAAACGCGATCAGCTGGTGCCGGCCAGTACGCGCGGCCTGCACCTGGCCGAAAGCTTCGCCAGCCAGGACGGCTGGGTGGTTCGCGACGAGCGCATCCGCTGGAAGGATTGGACCGCGCAGCAAGGCCTGGAGCCCCCTTCTCCCCATCGCCAGGGGCTGACCAAACTACGCAAGAAGGCCCTGGGTCTCATGCGTTTGGTTCGCGGGACGCTGCAAAAATAGCGTCAGGCCGAACGCTGTTTATCGATATAGGTGCGCCACCGGGCAAGCAGATGGAAATAGCGATTTTCACGCTTGCCCATACCCCGTTTGGACGAGAACGACTCCTCGGCGAAGGCGCCGTCGATGCGCACCCGTGACGCAGTGGTTGGCAGGGTGCAAACCTTGACCCCTGACTGCTGCAGGGCATATTTGAGCAGTCGTTCGGAATGCAGCTTCCTGCCTGTCGCCTGGCAAAAATCGAAAATGCGCTCGATACGCTTGCCGTAGGCACGGTAGGCATCACGCCCGCAGATCGAGAAACGATCATTCAAACCACCCCACCATTGCCAATCGGGAATATAGGCATTGGCCCTGCGAGCAACGGGATGATCGAACACGTAAGCCGGAAGCGCCGTGTGGTAGAAATTGTCGGGCCGTACGAACACGACAAAATCCGGATCGAACGACTCCATCATTTCCGTCACGGTGTGCAGGGAGTTGAGCTGATAAATCAGGTTTCTGAGCGAAGCGTATCCGTCTGCCCAGGTATCGCCCTGGGCCTTGACCCGTTCGAAGTCCCAACGCTCCAGAACCCCCTCGGTGGAATGGAGTTGGCCGGTCATGGTGCTGAACGGTGCGTAGTTGTCGGTGCTCAGCTCACCCCGCTCGCCAGAACGCGGATTGTGCACTTCGTCGATTTTGTACAGGTGGTAGAAACACTGCACTTCGCTTCCCGGGGGGATCTGCCCCAGGACATTATCCCGGATGGAGGGAAAGCAAATCTGCGAGTTTCTCGGGATACCAAAAAATGCCACCGCAACTTTCAACACGCGTTCTGCCCTGTCGTATAAAAGAACTTGTCCCAACGGCGTCGCATCAGGTCATGGGACCTTGCCCGGCGATTCATCGACGACCAAACCAGCCTTGCCACCAACGTCTGGGCGTTAATGGCACTACGATCACATCTGCTTCAAGCAGCCACTTGCGCTCATAATCCCAGGCGTGCCCGCCCCAGAGTTTTCCAGCCTCGTTGGAGAACCCCAGGGTCATCATCTGATAGGTATAACCTGCATGAGTGCGCAGCCAATCGAATACAACCAGCGCATTGAACCCCGTCGAAGGCCCGACATAGCGCTTGCCTCCCGGCCTATCCACCGGGTAGTTCCACAAGGGCGGCAACGGGATGCGCTCCCGGTACAGGACCACACCCGGCAGCGGCGACATGGCTCCGGTAACCCCCACCAGCATCGTGACGCAGCGCGCACCGGGTCGCTCGAACAATCGCTGTACCTCGGGTTTGTATGGCAAGCCGAAAAAATAAGCGTCGGGGGCATTGAACCCGTGGACGAACACATTGACGCTTTGCGGGGTGAGCAGCGCCGACTTTACACAGGTATTGAACGTCACGACCACATCGTCGCTGCCGATATTAAGCGCCTGGAAGTCGGCAGCGGTGATCGCGGGATTATTCGCCACCAGCACCACCCGCGCGGCCTTGCCCAGGTAATCCTTCAATGCCTGGGGCAAGGCACCGAGTACCGACTGATCGCCGCCAGGCAGTTCGTCGAGCGCCATGTCTTCGCTCGGTTGAGACGCACCATCATCCATGTCGTCTACCCCGGTACCTTCATGCCGTAGCGCAGCTTGACCCACCAGCGGGTGAGCGTCGAAGGCGCTTGCCAAGGGCGCATTTCACGCTGGATTTCGGCTGCCAGGAGCTGTCCGACGCGGGCAAAGGAATATTGGCTCTCAGCGAACGCCTGGCCGTTACGGGCGATCCGCGCCGCCAGTTCCGGCTCACGCTGCAGCAGTTCAAGTTTTTCTACGGCTTCGTCCTCGGAGCAGTAGAAAACCGTGTTTTCCATGTCCTTGAAGCCCAACAAATGATCTTCTTCACCCTGACTCCAGGCCAATAACACGCAGCCACAGGCCATGGCTTCGAAGTTCTTGATCATGAACTCCCCCATACCCAAGTCAGCACTGACGAATATCTTGATGCGATTGAGTGTTTCCACGTACTCGCTGCCTGACTTGGTACGCGTCACCAGCATCCCGGTGCGCCGGGACAGGGACTCGAGCAGCGCCTTGCGCTGGGCGTATTCGGTACTCTTGAGGCTACCGAGGAAACCGACGGGGATATCGCGGACACTGTTGGTGTTACGCAACATCTGCTCGTCATAGCCCTTGGAAACAAACACGGCATCGATGTTCTCGGCCTGCATCCGACGAGCCACGACGGCGCCCGATACCAAGGCACGACAACTGGGTAACCGACTGTACAAACGCGAGTAAACGCCTTTGTACTTACTGTCGCCCATGTAGTTCTGATAAGCGTCGTGCTCCAGGAAGACCAACCCGGGAATGCACTTCAACACATTCAGTTGAGGAGCCAAGCGTTTGATCCGAGAGAAAATCACCACCCGATCGAAATCTTCGTGATTGACCGAAGCCAGGAACCTGCCAAGGTTCATCTGCTGCTGTTTGCTCAAGCGATAGATGATGCAGTCATTGCAGTTCTCCCGCACGACTTCATAGAGACGATCAAGTATCACTCTCTGTTCATCCATCACCAGCAGCATGACTTTCATAAACTAATCAACCAAGAAGCAAAAATGGGACCTGTAGGAGGATTCACTGCCCTGGACAGCCGCTCGCTGGAGCCCCAGGGGCTGGGGCATGACGCTGTCAACGGCCACGGATCTTCTCGACAATCGCCGTCGTCGAGCTGTTTTCCACCAGCCCCAGCACCTTCACGGTGCCGCCGTAGGCCGCAACGATGTCTGCCCCCACGACCTGGTCGATCCCGTAGTCACCGCCCTTGACCAGCACATCCGGTTTGACCTGGCGCAGCAGGTTTTCCGGCGTGCCTTCGCTGAAGCTGATCACCCAGTCCACCGCGCCAAGGCCGGCCAGGACCGCCATGCGCCGGTCGACGCTGTTGATCGGGCGACCCGGCCCTTTGAGGCGACTCACGGAGGCGTCGTCATTGACCGCGACGATCAGGCGATCGCCCTGGGCCCGGGCCTGCTCGAGGTAGGTCACATGGCCAGCATGCAGAATATCGAAGCAGCCATTGGTAAAGACGATCCTCTCGTTATGGGCACGGGCATCGTCCACGGCCAACAGCAATTGCTCCAGGCCCAGGACGCCGCGCTCGGAACCTTCTTCGCGCTGGATGGCACGCCGCAGTTCCGGGGCACTGATGGCCGCGGTACCGAGCTTGCCGACGACGATACCCGCAGCGAGATTCGCCAGGGCTACTGCATGGGGCAATTCCTCGCCGGCGGCAATCGCGGCGGCCAGGGTGGAAATCACGGTGTCGCCGGCACCCGTCACGTCGAACACTTCACGGGCACGCGCCGGCAAGTGCAGCGCGGGGTGATCAGGACGCAACAGGGTCATGCCATGCTCGCCACGCGTCACCAACAGGGCACCCAGATCAAGGTCGTGCATCAACTGCGCGCCTTTGCTCACCAGGTCGTGCTCATCGACGCAACCACCAACAATGGTTTCGAACTCGCTGAGGTTCGGCGTGATCAGACTCGCCCCACGATAGATGGAAAAATCCTTGCCCTTGGGATCGGCCACGACCGGAATACCACGGGCGCGAGCGGCCTGGATCAGCACCTGATGGTTTTTCAACGCACCTTTGCCGTAGTCCGACAACACCAACACCTTGATGCCCTCGAGCAGGCGATCAACCTCGGCACCGAGGGCCAGGGGATCGGTGGCAAAAGGTTCTTCGAAGTCGATCCGAAGCAGTTGTTGGTGACGGCTCATGACCCGCAGCTTGACGATCGTCGGCTGGTGCGCAATGCGTTGGAATATCGCTCGCACGCCCGCGCCCTTGAGGCTGTTGGTCAGGCTGTTGGCGGCTTCATCGTCGCCGGTTACACCCACCAGGGAGGCCGGCGCGCCGAGAGCCGCAATGTTCAGGGCAACGTTGGCGGCGCCACCGGGGCGATCCTCGATGTGTTCGACCTTGACCACCGGTACCGGCGCCTCAGGGGAAATCCGTGAGGTACCGCCATGCCAGTAGCGGTCGAGCATGACATCGCCGACCACCAAGACAGGGGCTTGATCGAATCGCGGCATGGACAACTTCATGGAGCATCCCACATACAAAATGAACAGGGGCGCGATATTAGCACAGGGTTGGTGAAGGCTTGTCCATGGCAGTAAACGGATGTATCGCTCAGCTTTGCAGCAATTCAACGAGGCGGGCGCTGGCTGCGGCCAACTCCAGTTCGCAAGTATTGATCACGCACTCAGGTGCCAGTGGCGCTTCATACGGACTGTCTAGCCCGGTAAAATTCTTCAGCCGCCCCGCGAGGGCCTCCCGATAAAGGCCCTTCGGGTCACGCTGGGCACAGACTTCGAAAGGGGTGCTCACATAAACTTCAAGAAAAGTACCCGGGGCAAACAATTGCCGTGCGTTCTCACGATCGACCCGAAACGGAGAAATGGCCGCGACAATCACAATCAGGCCCGCGTCCACCATCAATCGGGCCACCTCGGCAATACGCCGGACATTCTCTTTGCGAGCCTCGGGCCCCATGCCCAAATCGCGACACAAACCCTGGCGCAGGTTGTCGCCATCGAGCAGGCAGGTGTGCAAACCCTGTTCGTGCAGCCGTACTTCCAGCGCGTTAGCCAATGTCGACTTGCCCGCACCAGAGAGCCCGGTCAGCCAGAAACACTGCGGTCGCTGAGACTTGATCGTCGCTCGAGCCCGCGGGGAGACCGTCTGTGCGCATGGTGAGGTCGACGACTGCTGCGACAACACCTCTGACATCCTGTCCATACCGAGCATCTCCAGAAATCGAAATCGCCGTCATGGTCTACCCGTTCGCGCACCGTTGGATCACGCATGCCAACCTGTTCAACGGGCAAGCCATGGAATGAGTCATTTCAACCGATCGCCGATCAGGGGGTCAATGGTCATCCGACCGCGGGACGTCGAGGGAGCGTACCCAGAAAAGCTCATGCCGGCGCACTGCCTTGCGGAAAAACTCATCTTCCCCCGAGCGAGGCCAGCGACGTCCGGCCAGCAGCCGCTGGATCATTCGGCGCAGCCGCCGCTTGAACGGCGGACGGCCTTGCAGGTCGTGCTGCATGCCCAAGGCCATGCTCTTGTCCATCCGAGTGGACGCATCCAGCAAAGGGCTCCATAACCCATCGGCCGGCAACGGCTCGATGGCCGGCGGCAGGGCAATGCCATAGCCCGCCGGCCCCATGGGCCAACGATCGTTGTCGTGCAGATGGTTGGCATAGAGCAGCAGTGTACGCGGACGCCAGCTACCGAGTTCAATCGCCTCCATCAACGCGCGAGTGCTGGCGACATGATCGCTGTGGGGGTCCAGTTCGGGATGAGGCGTCAGGACTGCTTCAGGTCGATGATGCTCAAGCAGACGCGCCAGATCAGCCACCAGGTTGCGCCAGGACGGTTCACCATCGACATCCCCCGGCAAACTCAGGGCATTGAAACGTCGTACGCTACGGATATCGTTTTCGCCAGACTCCAGGGAACCGAAGCTTTGCTCCGGGTGCCTAGCCATGGCATTCAATTGCAGGCAGTAGTACCCCAACTGCGTGCATTGCCGTTGTGGCACGCCGCCCCACAGGGGGACCGCCAGGCTGTCCCAACTGCGCAAACGCCCCTTGAGCCGAGCAGCCTGAGTAGCATCCAGGCCCAGGTCACGATACCTTTCGGCCTCGATTTCACCTTGGGTCAGCGTGACGATAGCTACGTCGGACGCCCGGCTATAAAGACCGAAAGCCGCGAGTTCGGCATCATCCGAATGGGGCGCGATGATGAGCAAACGTTGCTGGCCAAAGTCTGGACAGCTCAAAACATGTAGCGTCGCCTGCGGCGCCAGGCTGCAAAAACGCCCTCGTATTTTCAGGCCACCAGCCATCAATACCGCGTCTTGTCCGGACAGGTTGAGAAAGCGCTCGCCCGCGACACCGCGCTCCATATCCTGCCGATCGTCGCCAATCCAGACCTGCGGATCAAGGAAACGCCCCAGCCAGTGGCTCTTGACCCGCACTTGCAAGATCAGGGTCCGCCCCGCATCGAACTCGCCCGCCACCTGCAGGAAGCCATCGACCAGTGTCGCGCAGAACTGCGGCGTACCCTCCGGAAAGTCGTAGCGATAATCATCGCCTGGAGCGTAGAACAAATGATCGGAAAACCAGGCTTCATGCACGACCCAGCCCAGCAGCAGAAACAATGGCAATGGCCACCAAGCCACAAGAATACCGAACAGCAATGCGATGGATAATGCACCGACCAGTAGTATCCGCTTGCGTTGGCGGTGGCGTTTAAGCAACTGTTGCTTGCGTCCACTCATGACGGCCTGACCTCGCTCACACCTGATAAACCGGAACCCGGTGACACCAACGATCCTTGTATTCGCGATCGGCGCGGCCGAAGGAATACCGCAGGGGCTTACCCAGCGCTCGCGCCTCTTCCCATGCCGTTTGGGTGTTGACGAAGCTGAGCACGCTGCCGGGACTGAATTCGCGGTTTTGTGGGTCCACCCCGCCGTTGATGTATTCCAGGCTGATCCACTTGGGCGCCTCGACCCGATACAGGATCTGCACGGCCATCGGCTCGTCATTCAGATAAACCAGCGAACCGGTCATGAATTCGCGCAACAGGCTGAACACTTCCTTCAGGTGGGCCTTTGCCGGCACCTCGAAGTTCCAACGGCGCTCGAACAGGTCGGCATAGATGGTCGCCTGTTCGCTGGCGCTCAGTTCCAGCATCGGACGGATGCTTCCACCGGCCTCTTCCAGCAGACGCTGTTCACGGCGCTGGTTGTAGCGGAACTTCTTGCTGTAATCCTCAGGCTCACGAGCCAGCGCCAGCCCTTCAGGCTGGGCCTTGAGGGTGATGACATTCGCCGCATTATGCTCCGAGACATAGCGCATGCGCTGGCGCACCGGGACTCGAACGTTCTCGGCGATGGGAAGGATGACCTCCGCATTACCCAGGTCGAACACGCCGCGCTTGCCTTCGCGCTTGAGTACTTCCTTGGACAAAGCCAAATGCCTACCCCAGCAAGGGATCGCCGCAACCATCTGGCCGTCGTGTTCCCAGCCCAGATAGCGGACCGGCAGCCCGGCAAGCCCGGCAAGTCGTTCAACCACCTCGGGATGCGTCGCCACGCTGCCGCCGAAACGATGCCAGGCCTGGGCATAAGCCGTGGAGTCGATCGGTGTCCAGCCCCGTTCACGCCACCAGCGCAGCCTCCTCAGCATATTCCGACCGAATGCGTGTCGGCTTCGTCATCGCGCTCTTTGAAATTGCGGGCATGCAAGCGCGAATAGAAGCCGTTCATGGCCAGCAATTCCAGATGGGTGCCGCGCTCGACGATCTTGCCCTGGTCCATGACCAGAATCAGATCGGCCTTTTCGATGGTCGTCAGGCGGTGCGCGATCACTAGCGTGGTCCGGTCGGTCATGGCGTTGTCGAGAGAAGCCTGGATGTGGTGCTCCGACTCGGTATCCAACGCGGAAGTCGCCTCGTCGAGGATAAGAATCGGGACGTTTTTGAGCAGTGCCCGCGCAATCGCGAGACGCTGCCGCTGACCACCCGAGAGCAGCACGCCATTTTCGCCAACCAGGGTTTCGTAGCCCTGGGGCATCGTCACGATGAACTCATCGGCATACGCAGCTTTCGCCGCCGCTTGGATATCGGCCAATGGCGCACCCGCCAAATCGCCATAGGCAATGTTGTTGGCCACCGTATCGTTGAACAGCGTGACCTGCTGGTTCACCAGGGCGATCTGACGGCGCAGGCTGCGCAAGGTCAAGTCCTGGATAGGCATCCCATCAAGCAGGATCTGCCCTTGTTCATGCTGATAGAAACGCGGCAGCAGATTGGCCAGGGTCGACTTGCCACTACCGGAACGTCCTACCAGTGCGACCACCTGCCCGGCCTCGACGACAAAGCTGATGTCATCGAGCACCTGCTTGTCGGAGCCTGGGTACTTGAAACTCAGATTGCGGACTTCCAACCGGCCGCTGGCACGATCCAGGAAGAGAGTGCCCTGGTCGACTTCCGGCGTCTCATCCAACTGTTCGAAGATGCTTTCGGCGCCAGCCACACCTTTCTGGATCGTCGAACTGACTTCCGACAGCTGGCGGATCGGCTTGGGTAGAAGCCCCGCCATGGTGATGTAGGCGACCAGATCACCGGCCGTCGCATCGCCACGAAGGAAAAGAACCAGAAACATGACGATGGCCATGCCTATGTAGGTAACCAGTTGCAGCATCGGCGTGTACACCGCGCCGGTCTTGGTCATCTTCAACTGTTTGTCGGTGTTGCTCTGGCTGGCGCGCTCGAAACGGTTCTTTTCGTACTCTTCACCGCCGAAACTGCGCACGACGCGATACCCCTGAACCGTTTCGGACACCACGTGAGTGATGTCTCCCATGGCTATCTGGATCTTCTTGCTCTGCTTGCGGAATTTCTTGCTGGTGCTGTTCACCATGATTCCGATCAAGGGCAGGATCGCCAGCATTACCAGCGTCAGCCGCCAATTCATCCACAACAGCGAGACGAACAGAAACACTACAGTCAATCCTTCGCGGATGACGACTTTGATCGCATCCGTCGCCGCGCCGGTGACCATGGTGACGTTGAAGGTGATGCGGGAAATCAGATGCCCGGAGTTATGGCTGTCGAAGTAGCGGTTGGGCAATTCCAGCAACTTGTTGAACAACACCACGCGCAGGTCGTGGACCAGTCCCAGGGAAACCCTGGCGAGAAAGAAGTTGCCCAGGTAGGACCCGACGCCCTGCCATAACGCAATGAGCACAATCATTATCGGTACGGCTTGAAGCAGTTGCAGGTCCTTGAGGTACGGGTTGTTCGGAAAGAGACTCGCCTCCGGGTTCGCCAACCCGTCGACGAAGTACTTAAGGATGTAAGCCAGAACCGGCTGGGTCGAGGCGAAGATCAAGAAGCCCAGGATGCTCAACAAAAAAAGACCCAAGTAAGGGCGCACGTAGGACAACAGGCGGAGATAGATCTTCAGCGTTGACTGAGCGGGAACATCAGGATTGCTCATGGGAATCCGTACTTTGAAAAAAGAAGCAATGCTACCACATCCCACCGCCCCTTTAATGAAGGCCACGACAGGTCAATCGGGACCAAGTCGGTTAAGATGCGGGTCAATTTTGGGGGATGACGAATGCAAACACTCAATCACTCTTCCTACCTCGCGCTTCGCGAAGGTGCGAAAGTGCTCGAGGCTGACGGCAGCGGCGACAAGGTATTGTTGCTGCGCGACGGGCGCTACCTGAAACTGTTCAGGCGCAAACGGCTACTCACATCGGCACTGCTGCGGCCATACGCTCAGCGCTTTGCCCACAACACCGATGCCTTGCTCAAACGTGGCATACCCTGCCCCACCGTACTCGGTGTCTACCGGATAGCCAGCATCGCCCGCGACGCGGTGTACTACAGCCCGCTGGAAGGCAAGACCATCCGCCAGTTGAAGGCCTCCGGGGAAGACGCGGATGCCTTGCGGTTCGAACTCGGCACTTTCATCGCCCTATTGCACGAGAAGGGCGTGTACTTTCGCTCATTGCATTTTGGCAATGTGGTGTTGACACCTGAACACACCCTGGGCCTCATCGACATTGCCGACCTGCGCTGCCAGCGTCGTGCGCTGAGCGACGGCAAAAGGCTGCGCAACTTTGCTCACGTGTTGCGCTACAAGGAGGATCGCCACTGGCTGCTCGAACAGGATGGCGGGACCGCCTTCATTGAAGGCTACAGCCAAGGCCTGCCAGCCAATCGACGAACATCGCTGACGAATGCCTTGCGCCTGTTGCTGGCATGAGGCTCAGGGACCGATGACCAGCACCGTAGCGCCTTTGCGATTGGCAAATCGGGCGATGACTTTGCGCTTGTGCTGCGCCAGCCACTCAACCAGCCATGGCTCGTTTTCACGGGCCTCGATCAAAAAATAACGAAACTCACCGGCGTGCTCGCTCATCGCCTGCTCGCGGGTCAACACTGGCAACGAGTACCCTCGGCCAGCGTAGTAGCTGATGCGTCCATCTTCGAAGTAGGCCGGGGCGCCTGCCTCCGTATTCGCCGCCATCCAACGGCCGGCCTCCACGAAATGTTTTTTTCCAGGGCCGGTGGAGATCACGTTGGAGAGCATCACCAACAAACCCAACACTACGACGACCTTGCCCAGGCGTGGAAACTGTCCAACGAAGGCCGACAGTGCCAGGGCCAGGAATGGCATGCACAATAGATTCAGGAAGCTCATGTACCGTGTATTCATGAACTGCTGGCGCATGAAGAACAACAGCAACACCAATACGTACAACAACGCCGCCCAGGCAAATGGACGATAGTCGCGCCAGTACACCCGCAATACACTCCAATTGCGCCGCAGGACAAAAGGCGCAGCAAAAGGCCCCATCAGCTTGACGAATGTGATAGTCAGCGTCGCCAGAATACCGAAGAAAATGATCCGCCCCGCCTCGTCCTGGGAGTACTTGGAAATAAGGGAGTTGGCGAACTGCTCGCTCAGGGCGTTGAACGAAGCGAAAACCGTGCGAACATCGATCATGCTCAGATAGGCAACCAGCCGGGGCGACGAAAATACGTCGAGCATGGACAGCGCGATGCCCCCCACCGCCACCGGAATCAGACTGAACTGGACGAAACGGTGGCGCTGCGTGGACGAAAACAGGTTGGGCAGCTGCCACAGCCCCAGCGCGGGAAGTAGCAGAATCGCTTCCAGACGGAACAGTACCGCCGCGGCAATAGCCAAATGAATCATGCCAGCGCGAACCCAGCCGCCGCGCGCTTGCCAACGCAAGGCCAGCCAGAGCGCCAGGGCACAGAAAAACCAGAAACCGAATTCACGAATGATGTCGTTTCGAAAAGCGTTGACCGCCGGCATCGCCAGCATCACCAGGCAAGCCCAGCCGGCAGCGTGTGGCGTCTGTCGACGGACGCAGTCCACCATCAGCGCGCAGGTGCCGGCAAGAAACAGTCCGCACCAGAGATAGGCGCTCAGCTCCAATGGAAGATGCAGAACGGAGTGTGTACCGGCAAGGAGAAAGGAAAACCAGGGCCAGTCGAATGACTGCCAAGCGACTTTGCTCCCCTGCTGAGTAACATGCTGGGCGATATCGATATATAGCGCGGCGTCACGCCCGACCGTTGCAGTCCCCCAAACCGCGATCAGCGAAAGCAACAGGCTGCCCCAAAACGCAACCTGGACAGGATACTCGGAAACTACTTGTCGAACCCGGGCTCTCACATCACCGCCACGATCAACCACTGAACCCCCTTAAAATCAAACCCGCACCATGCAAAGCTATCCAGCCCATGGCTCGTGGCAGCACAAAAAACCGCTCGACACTTCAGGCGCTCGCCTGATGTTGCTGCCTACTTGATAAGCAGGCGCGCCGCCTTTCGCGTGTAAGACCAGCGCATGACGGCGCGCCAATCCGTCTGCAACGCCTGCAGGTAAAACTGCCTGGCCAGCTTGTATCTACCGCCAACATAACAGTCGCGAAACAGCGACAGGCAACGCTGCGCCAAAAAACGCTGACGCAAGTCATGCAGGTCCGCCGGCATGCGCTCAAGAGAAAAGACCTCGTCGACAATATCCGTACCTGCGGCAAGACTTTGGACCAGGTCATTGCGCATGCTATCGGCATGCTTGTGAATATAGGCCAGGGGCAGATCCAGAACCGTGCAGGTAAATCGCGCCAGCGCCTGAGCAAACACGGGAATATCTTCGACGTTGCGAAAGCGCTCGGGATACGTTCCGGGGCCGAATACCTCCCGGTGCATCGCGCAGGCGCCATTGGAAATCGGCAGGGTTTTGTCCAGCAGATACCCGCGGACCCTCTGGCGCGCCGTGGCCGGCAAATGCTTCACGCACTGCAAACTGCGCTTGCCATCCGGGAACACCGACCAGTATCCGCCAATGATCATCCGGCTCTCAGGATGCAGGTCGATATGCTGTTTCAGTACCGCCAACGCATTTTCCGTCATCTCATCGTCGGCATCGAGAAAAACCAGGAAGTCTCCAGTGGTTTCTTCTATGCCTCGATTCCGAACGGAAGATAACCCGCCATTAGGCTTGCGCAGGAACCGAAACCGCCCGGCATGCTTGATCGACAACGCTTCCAGTACCTGCGGCGTTGTATCAGTGGAACCATCATCGATCACCAGCAATTCAGCCTGGGCATCCCCCAACTGTTTCATTACCGAGTCGACTGCCCGCGGCAATGTTCCAGCGTAATTGTAAGCGGGGATGACGACGCTGATCAGCACTTCAGTCATAAGCATCCACGCCGTCTTTGACGACCAGGATATCTTCCATGATCAAGTACTGCAGGTCGGAGCCATAGAACATATTCAGCGCATCGGTCGGCGAACAGATCATCGGCTCGCCACGACGGTTGAGCGAGGTGTTCAGCGACACGCCGTTGCCGGTCAGCACTTCCAGGGCCTTCATCATGTCGTAGTAGCGCGGGTTGTATTCGCGCTTGAGCACCTGGGCCCGGGAGGTGCCGTCTTCATGGACGACTTCCGGCACGCGGGTTTTCCATTCTTCGGCGACTTCGAAGGTGAAGGTCATGAACGGTGCCGGGTGATCGACCTTGATCATCTGCGGCGCAACGGTGTCGAGCATCGACGGGCAGAAAGGCCTCCAGCGCTCGCGGAACTTGATCTGTTCGTTGATCCGATCGGCCACGCCGCTGGCGCTTGGGCACCCGATGATCGAACGACCGCCCAAGGCACGCGGGCCAAACTCCATGCGGCCCTGGAACCAGGCCACCGGGTTGCCGTCGACCATGATCCTGGCAATGCGCTCGGGGGTGTTGTCGATCTTGCGCCAGGCAGGCTTGCTCGGATGACGGGCGCACGCGGCGATCACGTCTTCGTTGCTGTAGGCCGGGCCGAGGTAGACGTGCTCCATCTTTTCCACGGGCACGCCACGGGCATGGGACACATACGCCGCCGCGCCCACCGCCGTACCGGCGTCACCGGAAGCCGGTTGCACGAACAGCTCCTTGACGTCGTCACGGGCGATGATCTTCTGGTTCAGCTTGACGTTCAACGCACAGCCGCCGGCGAAGGCCAGCTTGCCGGTTTCCTTGAGCACGTCGCCCAGGTAGTGGTCGATCATTTGCAGCGCGAGCTTCTCGAACAGCGCCTGCATGCTCGCCGCGTAGTGGATGTACGGCTCGTCGGCGATGTCGCCTTCGCGCTTCGGGCCGAGCCATTCGATCAGCTTCGGCGAGAAATAGAAGCCCTTGCCCTTCTCTTTATAGCGGCGCAGGCCGATCACGTTGGCGTAGTCGGTATTGATCACCAGCTCGCCGTTTTCGAACGAGGCCAGGCGCGAGAAATCGTACTTGGTGGCATCGCCGTAGGGCGCCATGCCCATGACCTTGAATTCGCCGTCGAGCATTTCAAAGCCGAGGAACTCGGTGATCGCACCGTACAGGCCGCCCAGGGAATCCGGGTCGAAGAATTCCTTGATCTTGTGGATCTTGCCGTTTTCGCCATAGCCGAAGAAGGTCGTGGCGTATTCGCCCTTGCCGTCGATGCCCAGGATCGCGGTTTTTTCCTGGAAGCCCGAGCAGTGGTAGGCGCTGGAGGCGTGGGCCAGGTGGTGCTCGACCGGCTCGATCTTGATTTTCTTCGGATCGAAGCCCAGTTGCTCCAGGCACCAGACGATCTTGCGGCGATAGCGCTTGTAGCGACGGTTGCCCATCAGGATCGCGTCGAGGGCCCGGTCCGGGGCGTACCAGTAACGCTTGGCGTAGTGCCAGCGCGCCTCGCCGAACAGGCTGATCGGGGCGAACGGAATCGCCACCACATCCACGTCGGAAGGCTTGATGCCGGCTTGTTCCAGGCAGAACTTTGCCGACTCGTAGGGCATGCGGTTCTTTGCATGTTTATCGCGTACGAAGCGCTCTTCCTCGGCCGCCGCGATCAGCTTGCCGTCTATGTACAGCGCTGCGGAAGGATCATGGCTAAGGGCGCCGGACAGGCCAAGAATCGTCAATGCCACAGGGTCTAGCCTCTTATGTCTGCATACGGGCGACAAGCGCCGCGAAAAATGGATGTGCCCGCGCGCCAGGGGTGCGGGGCAGCTAAAGGGCGGGATTATAGCTTAAAAGCAATCTTAAGCCTCTAGCGGTGAGTGGCGGGCCGCTGTCCGGTGTTAATTGGGAAGGCAGAGCACCGCCCCAGTGGCGAGGGAGCTTGCTCCCTCGCCACTGGACTCTACGAGGCGCTATCGACTGTTTTGGGCAACCGCTGGTCAATCACCCGATACAGCGCACTGTCCTCAGGCCAATTACGCATGAACCGTGCCCGATCCCGCGCATACGCCGGGGCGAAGCTGGCCTGGGTGCGGTGTTGGCACATCGAGTCGAGGTCGATCAGCGCCCAGCGGTCATGCTGCCAGAACAGGTTGTGGCCCTTGAAGTCGCCATGGCTGATACGCTCGCGGATCAGTTCGGCGAACAAGCGATCCAGCGCCAGCAACTCAGCTTCGGGGGCTTCACCGCTTTCCACGTAAGGGCCGAAGCGCTCGATGATGTCCGGCCCCGACAAGTGCTCGGTGACCAGGTAGGCGCCACGGCGCAGCCACAGGAAACGCTTTTCCAGCAAGGCCAGTGGCTTGGGCGTGGCAATGCCGAGGAAGGCCAGGCGATGGCCTTCGCGCCACGAATACCAGGCCCGGCTCGGGCGCCAGAAGCGCTTGAGCCAGTGGGCGAAGTTCTTGATGTTGTAGCGCTTGATCACCAAGGTGCGACCGTTCGCCTCGACTTTGCCAACGCTGGCCGCGCCGCCGGTCTTGTACAGATGTCCCTGGTCGAGCAGCGCATCGGCCTGCTCCAGCACCGGCGTCATGGCCGCTTCTTCATCCCGACGGATCGCCCGCAAACCGAACGCCCCGCGCTGTACGCTGAACAGGCTGCACTCGCGCCCGACTTTTTCGAGAAAATCCTTCAGGCGCCAGGCCTGCACCTTGTCGATCTGTTTTTGCAGTGCTTCCATGGGCAGCGCGTGTTCGGCGTTGCCCAACAGGTAATACACCAACAGCTCTTCATTGAACGGCTGGAGGGCCTTGGGAAGCTGGGCGAAAAACACCCCCAGGTTTTCCAGGACTTTCTGCCGCGACAATGGTTGCCCCGGGGTTTCAGCGCGGATGCCGGCACCGTCGATCAAGTAGAGCTTGCCGTCGTGGCGCAGCAGATTGTCCAGGTGCAGGTCTTCCTGCCACAGGCCTTTGCCGTGCAGTTGCGCAATGGCGCCCAGGGCTTCGGCCAGCACCGCCGTCTGTTCGTCGGCCAGCAAGGGCAGGTGTTCGACCCGTTGCCAGGCATCCCCCAGGCTCTCGGCGCCTTCGAGCAATTCGAACAACAACCAGCCGCCTTCAGCCTCGTTCAAGCCATCGGCGAGCAACAGCGGCGTCGTCAGCCCCTGTTCCGCCAGCAAGCGCACGCCTTGCAGTTCCCGCTGGAAGTGCCGGGCGGCTTTGTTGCCCACCAACAATTTGGCCAGCACCGGCCGACCACGCCAGATGCCCGCCCCGACATAACGCTGCCCCGGCAACACCCGCAACAGCGAAAGTAGCTGCAATTGCGCCGGTCCGGCGGCGTCGGCCAGTTCCAGGCTCAATGGCAGGCTGGGACTGCGGCCGGCATTCTTCAATTCGGACAAATGCATCAACGGGCTCCCTTGTGGCTGCGCCGGGCGCTCAGGCGCTCCATCCAGCTGTCGACCAGCCCGGCGTCGAGCGGTTGGGCCAGGTAGACAGACAACAGCTGGCGTACATCGGCCTCACTCCAGATGGACGCGCGCCGCAACAACGGCTCCAGGTCCTTGACCCGATCACGCCGACCAAACAGCAGCGGCCGAGTCTTTTCCAAGTCGATCAATTGCGCTTGATAACCGTCGGCGGTGGCTTGCAGGAAGATGTGTTTGGGATAGAAGCAACCGTGCACCTGATGCATGCCATGCAGGCGCCGCGCCAACTGCCCGCAGGCGTCGAGGACGGTGGTGCGCTGCGTCGCCGTCAGGCTCGGCCAGCGTTGCAACAGCGAGTCTAGGTCGTCCCAGCCATCCAGGGCTCGGGTCAGCAGGATCGCCCGCACCTCGCCCTCCACCTTGCGCTGGCCATAGAACACCGCTTGCAGGGCCGGAATCCCCAACTGCCGATAACGGCTGATGTTGCGAAACTCCCGGGAAAAACTCGGCTCGCCAAAGGGGTGGGTCCAGGTCCGGGTCAGGTAATTGCTCTGGCGCTTGAGGTAATAACCCTGCCCTTCCAGTTCAAGCCGGAACACGCTGCTCCAGCCATCGCCCGACGTATTGGGCTCGTCCACCGCGTCCAGTTGGCGAGCCCACAAGGCTTCGAAGCTGTCCAGGCCATGGCGTTGCAATAACGCTCGGTCTTCAGCGGCCAGAAAGTCAGTCATTCACGCCCCTCGAAAAATCTCACCACGTGACGGATGCGTTTCTTGTCGCACGCATCGAGCCGGTCGCGTTGGCGGTATTGCAGGTAAAAACGCAGGCGCTGGGTGGCCGACAAATGGTATTTGGCCACTTTATCCAGGCATGCCAAATCCTTGGTGATGCGGTACTTGAGCCAGAAACCACGCCAGAAGTCCCCGTTCGGGCAATCGATCAGAAACAGTCGCGACTGGTCATCGATCAGCAGGTTGCGCCACTTCAGGTCGTTGTGGGTGAAACGATGGTCGTGCATGGTCCGCGTGTAGCCGGCCAGTTGCCGACTCACGCCATCGACCCAAGTGCGGTCCGCCAGCCTCGGATCACGACGCTCGGCCAGGGCGGAGAGGTCTTCGGTATGGGGCAGCTCACGAGTGATCATCGCGCCACGGGCATAGGTGGCGCCGTTTCGCTCCAGTCCCCAGCCCACGATATCAGCAGTGGGAATGCCCCATTTGGCGAATCGCTTGAGGTTCTGCCACTCGGACTTGACCCGCGGCTTGCCCAGATAACGGCGCAAGCCCTTGCCGGCACCGACGTAGCGCTTAACGTAGTAGTTCACGCCGCTGCGCTGCACCCGGATCACCTCCGACAACGGGTCACGGGTCAAGCGCTCCCCTTGCAGGGCAAACACCGCGTCGAGACTGCCAAAGTCCCGCGCCAGGTCGGCATAGGCCGGTTCCAGATTCCAACCCGACATCAGAGCGCGTCCCCGTACCGCTGCTTGCGGGCATACAGCTTGTTGGCCTTGCCTTCGAGCCAGGCCAGCAACGAAGCCTCTTCGGCGAGGATCCGCCGCAGCGGCTGTTGGAAATACCCCTTGAGAAAACGCAGCTTGTCGCGGCGGGTCAGACCGATGTCCAGCGCAGAGAAATACAGCGCCGCCAGGTCCTTGTTGCGCCAGCGAGTGGTGATGGCGGGACGGGTCTGGGCGCGGTGCAGGTCGATCACCGAGAGTTTGAAATCCCCAGGGGTCACCGGCTTGTCGGTGTGCAGCAGAAAGTGGCAGATGTAGCAGTCACGATGGTTGACACCGGCGCGGTGCATCATGCTGGTCATACGCGCCACTTCGGCAATCAGCGCACGCTTGAGCGTCGGTTGCGGCGGCTGCTTGACCCAGTCGATGCTGAAATCTTCGAGGCTGACGGTCGGCGCCAGCTCTTCGGTGACGATGAACGAGTGCTGGTCCGCCGGGTTGCTGCCCTTCTCGCCGTAGGCGACAGCGGTCATGGTCGGCACGCCGGCTTCCTGCAAACGCTGGATAGCCTTCCACTCCTGCCCTGCGCCGAGGACCGGCAGCTTGGCGGTGAACAGGTTTTTGAAGATCTCGCCCCAACCGATGCCACGGTGGATCTTCACGAAAAAGCCGCGACCGTCCACCTCCGTGCGCAAGGTGCGCCGGGCCTCCAGTTCACGATAGACCTCGCCCTTGAGCGCTTCGACTTCGGTGAACGCATCGCGCCCGGCCCAAAGGCTCTTGAACGGTTCGGCCAGCATCAACTTCATTGTGCGTGCTCCGCCAATATCACATCGGCCGCGTGCTGCGGCATGCTGTAGAGGTCGGCCGTCTCGGCGAAGGCCAGACCGTTGCGGCTCCAGGCCGCCCGGGCATCGGCATCATTCAACATGCGGCCCAGGTATTCGTTGAGCTGGGCTTGTTCGAACGGCTCATCCAGCACCAGGCCACTGTCGGCCTCGGCGATGTAATGGGCGTACCCACACACCGCGCTGACCAGTACCGGCAACCCGGCCACCAGCGCTTCGAGCAGTACGGTGCCGGTGTTCTCGTTGTACGCCGGATGGATCAACAGATCGGCGCCCAGCAGGAAACGCGGGATGTCGCTGCGGCCCTTGAGGAACCGCACATTGTCGCCCAGACCCAGCGCGGCGCTCTGCAATTGGAATACCTTGGGGTCGTCCTGGCCAATTACAAATAGCCGGGTGCGTTTTCGCAGCTCGGCTGGCAACGCGGCCAGGGCCTTGAGGCTGCGATCCACGCCCTTGGTCTTGAACCCGGAGCCAATCTGCACCAGCAGCAGGTCGTCGTCGGCCAGCTCGAATTCGGCCCGGAACGCGGCGCGGATCTCATCGGCATCGGCGGGCCGCCGGCGGTCCTGGGCAATGCCCGGTGGCAGCAGGTGAAAGCGTTCCAGCGGTGTGCCGTAGTGCTTGATGAACAGCGGCTGCTGGACTTCGGAAATCATCAATACGTCGGTTTTTGCATCCTTGGCGAACACGGCCCGCTCGTACTCGGCGAAATGCCGGTAGCGGCCCCAGCGCCGGTACAGCGAGTTGCGCAGATTCTGCGCCTTGTCTTCGAAGCAGCCGTCGGCGGCGTAGTACACGTCCAGGCCGGGCATCTTGTTGAAGCCGATCAAGCGGTCCACCGGGCGCCTGGCCAGGTCGGCCTCCATCCACGCACTGAGTTTCTCGTTGCGGCGATGATTGAACAGCGCCTTGACCGGCGCCACCAGCACCTCGAAGCCGGGCGGCACGTCACCTTCCCAAATCAGCGTGTAGACACGGATCTGGTGACCGCGTCGCTGGCATTCCAGGGCGATGCGCATGAAGTCACGCTGCAGGCCACCGAAGGGGAAGTACTTGTAAAGGACAAAAGCCAATTGCATCAGCGCGGCTCCTCAGCCAATAACGTGCTCAGGTGGCTGGCAACACGCTCGGGGTTCAGACGCGTGAAGCACAGGGGCTGCTCGCGTTTCAGGTCAAACCGCCGGGCATCTTCGGCGGTCGGCGGATAAGTGCAATGTTTCTGCATGCACGGCGCGCAAGGGAAATCACTGGCGAGGTGAATCTGGCCCTTGCCATAGGCACCGGTCAGCACCGGATTGGTCGGGCCGAGCAGCGAAATGGTCGGCACGTCCAGGGCCGCGGCCAGATGCCCGAGGCCGGTGTCCACGGCCACGCAGGCCTGGGCGCCGGCAAGTACCTTGCCCATGCCGCCGAGGTTCAGCTTCGGCAGGACCAAGGCGTTGCGCAGCCCGCTGGCGATGCGTTCGGCCCGGGCCTTTTCGGCCGGGTTGCCCCACGGCAGTTTGACGACCACGCCGAACTGCCCCATGCGCTCAGTGAGCTGGCGCCAGTAAAGTTCGGGCCAATGCTTGGACTCCCAGGTGGTGCCGTGCAGGAACACCACGTAGGGATAGGGGCGTGGCAACTCCACCAGCCGGTCGACATCGAGGCCGTAGTTACCCAGCGTCTGCGGCAAGTCATACCCCAGCGCCACGGCAAACAGCTGGCGCACGCGCTCGACCGCATGCTGACCACGAGCCACCGCCAGGCGCCGGGAATAAAAGCGCGCCGCCAGGGGCTCACGCGCCGAGTTTTTATCCAACCCGGCCACTGGCGCCTTGATGTAACGGGTCAGCCAGGCGCTTTTCAACAGGCCTTGGGCGTCAATCACCAAGTCATATTTTTCGGCGCGCACGCTCTGCTTGAAACGTCGCCATTCGCCGCTCTTGATGGTTTGCCAGAGGTTCTTGCGCCAGCGCCGGATCGCCACCGGGATGACCTTGCCCACGGCCGGGTGCCAGGTGGGGATTTCGGCGAAGCCTTCTTCCACCACCCAATCGAACTTGATACCCGGCATCGCCCGTGCCGCATCGGTCAGCGCCGGCAGGGTGTGGACCACATCCCCCAGCGAAGAGGTCTTGATCAGCAATACCCGCAAGTTACCGAACCTCCACGGGTGTGCCCTGCAAACGCTCCAGGGCCTCGCTCACCGACGGCGGCATGAGCTGGCGCAGGCAATTGTAATGGCCGAAACGGCAGGTACGGTCGAAGCACGGGCTGCATTCGATGCCCAGACGCACGACTTCGACCTGGTCGGCCAGCGGTGGCGTGAAACCTGGCGAGGTGGAACCGTAGACCGCCACCAGGGGGCGGTTAAGGGCTGCGGCCACGTGCATCAGGCCCGAGTCGTTGGACACCACCGAATCGGCGCAGGACAGCAGGTCGATGGCCTCGGCCAGGGATGTGTCGCCACTGAGGTTCACCGACTCTTCCCGAAGGCCCGGGATCAACCGCGAGCGGATGTCCTCGCCCACCGGGTGATCTTTTTTCGAGCCGAACAGCCAGACTTGCCAGCCTTCGCGAATCTTCGCCTCGGCCACCTGGGCGTAATGCTCCGCCGGCCAGCGCTTGGATTCGCCGAACTCGGCCCCTGGACACAGGGCCAGCACCGGACGGTCCAGGCTCAGGCCGAACTTGGCCAGCGCCGCGTCACGGGTCACCGGGTCGATCCGCAGGCTCGGGCGCGGATACGGCTTGGGCAACTCGGCCCCCGGCGCGTAGGCCAGGGCCATGAAGCGCTCGATCATCAGCGGGTAGCGGTCTTTATCCAGGGCGCGCACGTCGTTGAGCAGGCCGTAGCGAAACTCGCCGCGCCAGCCGGTGCGTTTGGCAATACCGGCGAAGAACGGCACCAGCGCCGATTTCAACGAATTGGGCAACAGGATCGCCTGGTCGTACTGACCGGCCAGGGATTTGCCGATGCGTCGACGGGTCGCCAGCTCCAGCACGCCGTGGCCGAGCGGGAAGCTCAAGGCCTTGCGCACTTCGGGCATGCGCTCCAGGATCGGCCGGCTCCACTCGGGGGCCAGGACATCGATTTCGCACTGCGGATGACGCTGCTTCAGGCACTGGAACAGTGTCTGCGCCATCACCATGTCACCGACCCAACTGGGCCCAACGATCAGAATATTCATGTGCTTTCCAAAAACGATACGGGGAGGCCTACGCCTCCCCGCCTCGAGAATCACTGTGGCTTAGGTCGTTGCCTGTTGCCTTCAATCTACACTGTGGGAGCGAGCTTGCTCGCGATGAGGCCAGCCCATTCAACATCAATGTCGCCTGACATTCCGCTATCGCGAGCAAGCTCGCTCCCACATTTAAAGCCTCAGCTCAGCCCCAGCTCCCGCCAGATCCGCAATACCTGCCGACGCTCATCCACGAACTGGTCGCCTGCGATCACCCCGGCATCTTTCTGCAAGGCCTGGCGGTGGGCGGCGGAGCGGTAGGCTTTGTAGGCTTCGCGCAACAGCGTGGCATCTTCGGCCGACATCAACCCGAGCGCTTGCAACCCGTCCAGGATGCGGATGTTATCGGTATAGCGCACCAGCGATGGATGCTCTTGCGACCACGCCAGGGCCGCGTATTGCACCATAAATTCAATATCGACGATACCTCCGGCATCCTGCTTGAGGTCGAAGGGCGCCGTGGCCTCGAAGGCATTCGCCGCGGTCCCGGCGGCAGTGGCCTTGCTGCCAAGGTTGTCGCGCATCTTGGCGCGCATCTCGCTGACTTCCTGGCGCAGCGTCGGCAAGTCACGCTTGCGTCCCAGTATCTGGACGCGGACCTTCTCGAACGCTTGGCCCACATCCTGGCTGCCCACCAGCACGCGCGCTCGCACCAGCGCCTGATGCTCCCAGGTCCAGGCTTCGTTCTCCTGGTAACGGGCAAACGCCCCGAGGGAGCTGACCAGCAACCCCGACGCCCCGGAAGGCCGCAAGCGCATGTCCACTTCATACAGCTGCCCGGAGTTGGTCTGGGCCGTCAACAGGTGAATGATCCGCTGACCGAGCCGGGTAAAGAACTGCGCGCCGTCGATGGGTTTCGGGCCGTCGGTTTCCGCCTGTGGGTCGCCATCGTGGATGAACACCAGGTCCAGGTCGGAACCATGCCCCAATTCCAGGCCGCCGACTTTCCCATAACCGACAATAATGAAGCCCGGATCGCACAGGCTGCCGTCGGTGCGCAATGGCACGCCGTGCTTGGCGGCCGTCTGGCGCCAGGCCAGGGCCAGCACTTGCTCGAGAATCGCCTCGGCCAGCCAGGTCAGATAATCGCTGACCTTCATCAGCGGCAGGCTGCCGGCGATTTCCGAAGCCGCCACCCGCAGGCGGTGCGCCAGCTTGAAATGCCGCAACGCCTCCATTTGCTGCTCCAGGTCATCCTCGGGAATGCGTGTCAGGCGCTCACGCAACTCCGCGGCCAACTCCGGCGCCAGGGGTGGCTTGAACAGCCGACCCTCGTTGAGCAACTCATCGAGCAGCAACGGGAAACGGGTGATTTGCTCAGCAATCCACGGGCTCGCCGCGCACAGCGTCAGCAAGCGTCGCAGGGCGCCAGGGTTTTCCGTCAACAACACCAGATAGGCCGAACGGCGAGCCACGGCCTCCACCAAGGGCAGCACTCGCTCCAGCACCAGGTCCGGATCGGCATGTTCCACGGCCTGGGCCAGCAGGCGTGGAATGAACGCATCCAGGCGCTCGCGCCCCAAGCGCTGCATGGCGCGCAATTGCGGGCTGCCGCGCAGGGCAGCCAGGGCCTTGAGGGCTTTGGGCGCATCGGCGAAGCCGCCCTCTTCCAACTGACGGCACGCCGCCCCTTCATCCTGGCTGTCTTCCCACAACGGCAACCATTCGCCGCCCACCACCACTTCGCTTTCGCCGCCCTCGTCTTCATCCGGGTCGGCGATGACCTGGCCGAAATGCCAGGCCACGCGTCCGCGCCAGTGCATCAACTGCTCATGAAAGGCCGACCAGTCGGCGAACCCCAACATGAATGCAATGCGTGCCTGATCCTGCGGGCTGTCCGGGAGCATCTGGGTCTGGCGGTCGGCGATGGCCTGGATCGCATGCTCGGTGTAACGCAGAAACTCATAGCCCTCGCGCAGCTCGTCGATCACCTTGGCCGGCAGGTAGCCCTGGCCCTCCAGGGTGCCCAACACTTTGAGCAACGGGCGCTGCTGCAAGCTCAAGTCCCGACCGCCATGGATCAGTTGGAATGCCTGGGCAATGAACTCCACCTCGCGAATGCCGCCCGAGCCCAACTTGATGTTGTCGGCCATGCCCTTGCGCCGCACCTCCTGCTGGATCAGTTGCTTCATGGTGCGCAGCGCTTCGATGGCGGAAAAATCCAGGTAACGGCGATAGACGAACGGGCGCAGCATGTCGAGCAACTGGGCACCGGCCACCTGGTCGCCCGCCACCACCCGCGCCTTGATCATGGCGTAGCGCTCCCAGTCGCGCCCCTGATCCTGGTAATACTGCTCCAGGGCATTGAAGCTCAGGACCAGCGCACCGGCCGAGCCGTAGGGGCGCAGGCGCATGTCGACGCGGAACACGAAGCCGTCGACGGTCATCGGGTCCAGGGCCTTGATCAGGCGCTGGCCGACACGGATGAAAAATTCCTGGTTATCCAGCGGCCGCTTGACGCCCACGGTTTCGCCGCCCTCGGGGTAGGCGAAGATCAGGTCGATGTCCGACGACAGGTTCAGCTCCATGGCACCCAGCTTGCCCATGCCCAGGATGACCATCTGCTGCGGCTCGCCGCTACGCCGTCCGGTGGGCGTACCGAATTGCTGGCTGAGGCGCTGGTACAACCAGTGGTAAGCCTGGTCGATGCAGGTGTCGGCCATGTCCGAAAGATCGCGACAGGTCTGGACCAGATCGGCCTGACGGGTCAGGTCGCGCCAGATGATCCGTACCTGCTGGCGGGTACGCTGGCGGCGCAGGACGCGGCCCAGTTCGTCTTCGGTTTCGGCGGCCTGCACGGCGGCGGCAATCTGCGCGCGCATTTCACCGGGCGCCAGGCTGCGGTCCAGTTCGCCGCTGCGTACCAGCTCCAGCAGCATCGCCGGGTCACGGACACTCTGCTCGATGACAAAGTCGCTGGCGGCGGCAATACGATTGAACGCTTCCCAGCGTTGAGGGGTCCAGGCCGACAGCCCCCGGTCGTCGTCGAGGGAGGCGACCGCCGCACGGAACGACTGCTCGGCACGGTTGACCAATGACTGGAGAATGGCCGGTACCATTTCCGGTATTGGGACAAGCGAGGGCAGGCTCATGGTCTATCCTTGATCGGCGCGGGAGAAGCTGGATGTAGTGTTTTTTCACAAGACACTACCTGATCGACTGTCGAACAAAGATGATAAATAGCTGAAAATCTGATTTTATTGGCAGCCGGCATCAAGTTTTTACCTGTTCGAGTTGGCTAAAGACCAACAGTAACGATTATTCTCACAACGAAATGAGGGGCCATACGCCGCTCATGTGTAGTTTCACTACTCGTCTATACATTCGAAAGGCTGAAACGGCCGACGATTTGTAGTAAAACTACACGCCGCCGAAACAACCTTCGGCAATCCAAGAATTTATACCGTCTGCCCACAAGGCCAGTCGCAAACTCAGGCAACCGATTCTGGTAGCCTTTCCGCCCTGGAGCAAGCCATGCAAGACCTCGATCCCGTCGAAACCCAGGAATGGCTGGACGCCCTGGAATCGGTTCTCGACAAAGAAGGCGAAGACCGCGCTCATTATCTGATGACCCGCATGGGCGAACTCGCGACCCGCAGCGGCTCGCAACTGCCCTACGCCATCACCACGCCGTACCGCAACACGATCCCCGTTACCCACGAAGCACGCATGCCTGGCGACCTGTTCATGGAACGCCGCATTCGCTCGCTGGTACGCTGGAACGCGTTGGCCATGGTCATGCGTACCAACCTGAAAGATTCTGACCTGGGCGGTCACATCTCCAGCTTCGCCTCCAGCGCGACGCTGTATGACATCGGCTTCAACTACTTCTTCCAGGCCCCGACCGACGAACACGGTGGCGACCTGATCTACTTCCAGGGTCACGCATCGCCAGGCGTCTACGCCCGTGCGTTCATGGAAGGCCGCATCACCGAAGAGCAGATGAACAACTTCCGCCAGGAAGTGGACGGCAACGGCCTGTCCTCGTACCCGCACCCTTGGCTGATGCCGGATTTCTGGCAGTTCCCGACCGTGTCCATGGGTCTGGGCCCGATCCAGGCGATCTACCAGGCGCGTTTCATGAAGTACCTGGAAGCCCGCGGTTTCATCCAGCCAGGCAAGCAGAAAGTCTGGTGCTTCATGGGCGACGGCGAGTGCGACGAACCGGAATCCCTGGGCGCGATCTCCCTGGCCGGCCGCGAGAAGCTGGACAACCTGATCTTCGTCATCAACTGCAACCTGCAGCGCCTTGACGGCCCGGTTCGCGGCAACGCCAAGATCATCCAGGAACTCGAAGGCGTGTTCCGTGGTGCCCAGTGGAACGTCAACAAAGTCATCTGGGGCCGCTTCTGGGACCCACTGCTGGCCAAGGACGTCGACGGCATCCTGCAACGCCGCATGGACGAAGTCATCGACGGCGAGTACCAGAACTACAAGGCCAAGGACGGCGCGTTCGTCCGCGAGCACTTCTTCAACTCGCCTGAACTCAAGGCCATGGTTGCCGACTTGTCCGACGACGAGATCTGGAAGCTCAACCGTGGCGGCCACGACCCGTACAAGGTCTACGCGGCGTACCACCAGGCGGTCAATCACAAAGAACAGCCGACCGTCATCCTGGCCAAGACCATCAAGGGTTATGGCACCGGTGCCGGCGAAGCGAAGAACACTGCGCACAACACCAAGAAAGTCGATGTCGAGAGCCTGAAGTTGTTCCGCGACCGCTTCGACATTCCGGTCAAGGACAGCGAGCTGGAAAACCTGCCGTTCTTCAAGCCTGAAGAAGGCAGCGCCGAAGCCCGTTACCTGGCCGAGCGCCGCGCCGCACTGGGCGGTTTCGTGCCCCAGCGTCGCGCCAAGAGCTTCAGCGTTCCGACCCCGCCACTGGAGACCCTCAAGGCGATCCTGGACGGTTCGGGCGACCGTGAAATCTCCACCACCATGGCCTTCGTGCGAATCCTCGCGCAACTGGTCAAGGACAAGGAAATCGGCCAGCGCATCGTCCCGATCATCCCGGACGAAGCCCGTACCTTCGGTATGGAAGGCATGTTCCGTCAGTTGGGCATCTACTCGTCCGTCGGCCAGCTCTACGAGCCAGTCGATAAAGACCAGGTGATGTTCTACCGCGAGGACAAGAAGGGCCAGATCCTCGAAGAAGGCATCAACGAAGCGGGCGCCATGAGCTCCTTCATTGCCGCCGGTACTTCGTACTCCAGCCACAACCAGCCGATGCTGCCGTTCTACATCTTCTACTCGATGTTCGGCTTCCAGCGCATCGGCGACCTGGCCTGGGCCGCTGGCGACAGCCGTACCCGCGGCTTCCTGATCGGCGGCACCGCCGGCCGCACCACCCTCAACGGTGAAGGCCTGCAGCACGAAGACGGCCACAGCCACATGCTGGCCGGGACCATCCCGAACTGCCGCACCTATGATCCGACCTACGGCTACGAGCTGGCGGTGATCATCCAGGACGGCATGAAGAAGATGATCGAAGAGCAACAGGACGTCTTCTACTACATCACCGTGATGAACGAGTCCTACCAGCAGCCAGCCATGCCGGCCGGTGTCGAGGCAGGCATTGTCAAGGGCATGTACCTGCTCGAGGAAGACACCCGCGAAGCGGCGCACCACGTCCAGTTGATGGGCTCGGGCACCATCCTGCGCGAAGTGCGCGAGGCAGCGAAGATCCTGCGTGAAGAGTTCAACGTCGGTGCCGACGTCTGGAGCGTCACCAGTTTCAACGAACTGCGTCGCGACGGCCTGGCCGTAGAGCGCAGCAACCGCCTGCACCCTGGTCAGAAGCCAAAGCTGAGCTACGTCGAAGAGTGCCTGAACGGCCGCAAAGGTCCGGTCATCGCCTCTACCGACTACATGAAGCTGTTCGCCGAGCAGATCCGCCAGTGGGTTCCTTCCAAGGAATTCAAAGTGCTGGGCACCGACGGTTTCGGCCGTAGCGACAGCCGCAAGAAGCTGCGTCACTTCTTCGAAGTCGACCGTAAGTTCGTTGTGTTGGCAGCCCTGGAAGCCCTGGCTGACCGTGGCGATATCGAACCTAAAGTGGTGGCCGAAGCCATCGCCAAGTTCGGCATCGATCCGGAAAAACGCAACCCACTGGACTGCTGAGGAGAATTTTCGTGAGCGAACTCATTCGCGTACCTGACATCGGCAGCGGTGAAGGTGAAGTAATTGAACTGTTTGTGAAGGTCGGCGACCGTATCGAAGCCGACCAGAGCATCCTGACGCTTGAATCGGACAAGGCCAGCATGGAAGTGCCCGCGCCGAAGGCCGGTGTCATCAAGAGCCTGAAAGTGAAGCTGGGCGACCGCCTGAAAGAAGGCGACGAACTGCTGGAGCTGGAAGTCGAGGGCGCCGCTGCGGCGCCTGAAGCGGCCGCCCCCGCTGCTGCCCCTGCCGCAGCCACGGTCCAGGACATTCATGTCCCGGACATCGGTTCGTCGGGCAAGGCCAAGATCATCGAAGTGCTGGTCAAGGTCGGCGACACCGTCGAAGCCGACCAGTCGCTGATCACCCTGGAATCCGACAAGGCCAGCATGGAAATCCCATCGCCGGCCGCCGGCGTGGTGGAAAGCATCGAGATCAAGCTGGAAGACGAAGTCGGCACCGGTGACCTGATCCTGAAGCTCAAAGTGGCAGGCGCCTCGGCACCTGCCGCGCCAGCTCCGGCCGCGGCACCTGCCGCCAAGGCTGAAGCAGCTCCAGCGCCAGCCGCCGCGCCTGCCGCCAAGGCCGAAGCAGCGCCTGCGCCTGTCGCCGCCGCGCCTGCGCCAAGCGGTGCCAAGGTGCACGCCGGCCCGGCGGTGCGTCAGTTGGCCCGTGAATTTGGTGTCGAGCTGTCGGCCGTTGGCCCAAGCGGCCCGCACGGTCGTGTGCTCAAGGAAGACGTGCAAGCCTACGTCAAGGCCATGATGCAGAAGGCCAAGAACGCACCGGCCGAAGGCGCCACCGGCGGCGCGGGCATCCCGCCGATCCCGGCGGTGGACTTCAGCCGCTTCGGTGAGACCGAAGAAGTGGCCATGACTCGCCTGATGCAGATCGGCGCGTCGAGCCTGCACCGCAGCTGGCTGAATATTCCCCACGTGACTCAGTTCGACCAGGCCGACATCACCGAGCTGGAAGCTTTCCGCGTCGCGCAGAAAGCCGTGGCGGAAAAGGCCGGCGTGAAGCTGACCGTGCTGCCACTGCTGCTCAAGGCTTGTGCGCACCTGCTCAAGGAACTGCCGGACTTCAACAGCTCCCTGGCCCCAAGCGGCAAGGCTGTGATCCGCAAGAAATACGTGCACATCGGCTTTGCCGTCGACACCCCGGAAGGCCTGCTGGTACCGGTCATCCGCAACGTCGACCAGAAGAGCTTGCTGCAACTGGCTGGCGAAGCCGCTGCCCTGGCCGAAAAAGCCCGGAACAAGAAGCTCACCGCCGACGACATGCAGGGCGCCTGCTTCACCATCTCCAGCCTCGGCCACATTGGCGGCACCGGCTTCACGCCGATCGTCAACGCGCCGGAAGTGGCGATCCTGGGTGTTTCCAAGGCCACCATCCAGCCGGTCTGGGACGGCAAGGCCTTCCAGCCCAAGCTGATGCTGCCACTGTCGCTGTCCTACGATCACCGTGTGATCAACGGCGCCGCCGCTGCACGCTTCACCAAGCGCTTGAGCGACTTGCTGGGCGACATCCGCACCATCCTGCTGTAACACCGGACGGCCCTCCCTTGGGGAGGGCCATTCGGAGCACCGTTTTCCGAGCGCCACGCTCGTACCTCAACCCCGTCCGTTTGGCGGGGCTTTTTTTGCCTGGCATTCAAGCCAGGTGCAGGGATGTGGCGGCCTCATCGCGAGCAAGCTCGCTCCCACAATTGATTTGCGGTGTTCCTGTGGGAGCGAGCTTGCTCGCGATAGCGGTATTTCCTACCCCGCAAGTTTTAAATGACTACACCCCCCGTTAGTCATTGCCCACAACTTGCGCCCCCTTCCCCGTCGATATTTATGACGCGCCGGGCTTTAGCATCAAAGCCACCAAGGCCACTTGATGCTTGCACCCACCGACTAAAACTTCGAATGGATTCGAATATGTTCAAACCTACCGTCGGCCCCATTGTCGGGCACACGACCACTGACCACGCCCGGATATTCCTGCGGGGCGATCACGGCAACAACCGGGTATTCGCCGGTATCCGACACCGGCGCCGAGGAGATACACGCTGGTCAAAAGGGCACTTCGTCCAATTGAAGGCCTACCGCGACATGTCCGATGTGATCGTGTTGAAAGACCTTGAACCCGACACCGCCTACGAATATCAGGCCGGCTGGCTCAGCCCCTTGAGCCCGACCCATACCGTGGAAACCATCCAGGAACTGCCACTGCAATGGCCTCGACACACCTATTGTTTGCACACGCCGGCCGACAAACCCGATGCGCCACGGGCTTATATCGTGGGCTCATGTCGCTACTTGCGGATCGCCGCCAGTACCCCGTTACTCCCCAGCCTTGGGGATCGCACCTTTGCCGGCATCAATCGCATCGTCGAACAGGCCGACCCGCCGATCAGCGCGGTGTTGATGACCGGAGACCAGGTTTATCTCGATGACCTGAATATCATCGGCCCGGACCGCACCTATAAGCGCATCCTCTTCAGATACCGAACGGTATTTACCCAGCCACACATCAGAAAGCTGATGTCTGGCACGCCGACCTACATGATCCTCGACGACCACGAAATCGAAGACAACTGGCCCGCCAGGAAAACCGGCCACGACGACGTCCTGTATGCCAACGCCATGAGCGCCTACGGGCTTTACCAGGCCAGCCATGGGCCCGCCCATGAACTGTCGAGCGACGGAACATTGAACAAGTCGTTGGCCCGCTACTGGTACACCTTTGCCCATGGCGATATCCACTGGTTCGTCACCGACAGCCGGACGCAACGCAACCTGTCGGCGGACGATCGGCGCATCCTCGACGCGGACCAGGAACAATCCCTGCTCGAATGGCTCGTCAGCAGCCCCGCCCGGGTCAAGCTCGTCGTCACCAGCGTGATGTTTTTCCCTGACAGCCAGCGCAATGACGGCGATGCCTGGCAGGCCTTCCCGGAACAACGCCTACGCCTGCTGGAAACCATCCGCCGCCATCGGATCAAAAACGTGGTATTCATCTCGGGTGACGTCCACGGTTCCATGACCAGCCGCCTGCGTCACACTCAGGATCCTGATTTCGAGGTCAACACCGTCGTTGCCTCGCCGTTCTACAACAGCAAATTGTTGCCTTTTGCAAAAGCCGCGGATTTTATTTTCCACAGCCCCATGGCCCGCACGGACAGCGGTGAGTACCGCTATGAACTGACCAGCGAAGTGGTGAGCCAGGACAACTTCGCCCGCCTGCAGGTCACGGCCCAGAGCCTTCACGTTACGTTCCACGACCGTGACGGCGAGCCCTTGCAGACGCTCGATATCGCGCTGCGATGAACTTGCGTGCCCTCTGATCGGCTGGCGACTGGAGAAATCCCTTTGTCGGCCGATAAAAGGTTTATAGCACTTGGCCTTCATCTCTCTTGTCAGCCAGTGCCGCAATGATGCAACCTTGCGCCAATCCGTAATAACGAGGGCGTCAGCCCGGCGCGATCAGCATTTTCGAAGCGAGTTTCCCCATGAAAAGCCAACCCGATGCCGCCAGCCGTATGGCGGCCGAGGTAGTGACGCAGTTACCGGTGCCCGCGCGGCTCGGTATGCTGCGTTTCGAACGGCTGAATGAAGCTAGCTGGGCGCTGTTGTTTCTCGATCCCAATTGCGAGCGACACTTCGGCCTGCCGGCGGTAGAACTGTGCTCGCTGGTCAGCTCGCCCTACGCCAGCCTGATGGAGCCCGAAGCGCGCTATCAATTGCACGACGCCATCCAGCAGCAACTGGCCCAGGCCGCGCATTACCAGATTCGCTACACGCTCCACACCGCCAAGGGCCCGATGAATGTGCTGGAGACGGGCGAAGCCTACAGACAGCACAATCGTCATCTGCTGCGCGGTTACCTGCTGGTGGTGGACAATTTGCTGCAAAGCGAACCCTCCCTGCCGGCCCTGGACCTGGAAACCCAGAACTCGCGCCTGCAGATCGCCCTGGAACTGAACCAGCGTGCCCAGCAAGAGCAGCTCCAGCACCTGGACCGGGTACGCGCCCAACAAGACCTCATCCTGCTGCTGACCCGCCAACGCTACAGCGCCAACAACTCCCTGCTCGAAGCGGCCGAACTCATCACCCGCAGCGCCTGCGACATCTACCAGATCGACTCCGCCAGCATCTGGAACCTGGACGACGGCAAACTGGTGCCGATTTCCGCCTACAACCGCGCTTCCCAGGAATACTTCCTGCCGGCGGTCATCGACGTCAACGAGTTTCCCGACTACATGGAGGCACTGCAGACCTGTCGCGCCATCGACGCCCACAATGCGATGCGCGACCCGCGCACCCGGGAAATGGCCGAGAGCCTGCGCGCCCGTGACGTCAACGCCATCCTCGACGCCAGCGTGCGCATCGACGGCCAAGTGGTGGGCGTGCTGTGCCTGGAACAAGTGGGGGCCACCCGCGCCTGGCAGTCGGATGAGATCGCCTTTGCCGGGGAGCTGGCGGACCAGTTCGCCCAGGTCATCAACAACCACAACCGCCGCACCGCCACCAGCGCCCTGCACCTGTTCCAGCGCGCCGTGGAGCAAAGCGCCAACGCGTTCCTGCTGGTCAATTGCGACGGTGTGGTGGAGTACGTCAACCCAAGCTTCACCGCCATCACCCAGTACACCACCGAGGAAGTCCACGGCCAGCGCCTCTCGGAACTGCCGGCCCTGGAGAACCTCAGCGAGTTGCTGTTCGACGCGCCCTCGGCGCTGGCCCAGAGCAACAGTTGGCAGGGCGAGTTCAAGAGCCGGCGCAAGAACCTGGAACCCTACTGGGGCCAGTTGTCGATCTCCAAGGTCTACGGCGACAACCGTGAGCTGACCCACTACATCGGCATCTACGAAGACATCACCCAGACCAAACTGGCCCAGCAACGTATCGAGCGCCTGGCCTACACCGACAACCTGACCAACCTGGGCAACCGTCCGGCGTTCATTCGCAACCTCGATGAGCGCTTTGCCCGGGACAGCGACTCGCCCATCAGCCTGCTGCTGGTGGACATCGACAATTTCAAGCGCATCAACGACAGCCTCGGTCACCAGACCGGTGACAAGCTGCTGATCAGCCTGGCCCGGCGCCTGCGCAACAGCCTGAGCCCCAGCGGCAGCCTGGCGCGCTTCGCCAGCAACGAGTTCGCCGTGCTGCTGGACGACACGAGCCTGGAAGCCGGGCAGCAGATCGCCAGCCAATTGCTGATGACCCTCGACAAACCAATGTTCGTCGATAACCAGTTGATCAGCGTGACCGGCTCCGTAGGCCTGGCCTGCGCGCCGCTGCACGGCCGTGATCCGCAGACCCTGATGCGCAACGCCGGCCTCGCCCTGCACAAGGCCAAGGCCAACGGCAAGCATCAGGTCCAGGTGTTCACCGAGGCGCTGAATGCCGAGGCCAGCTACAAGCTGTTCGTCGAGAACAACCTGCGCCGCGCCTTGACCCAGAACGAACTGGACGTGTTCTACCAGCCCAAGCTGTGCCTGCGCAGCGGCCGTCTGCTGGGCATGGAGGCACTGCTGCGCTGGAACCATCCGGAAAAGGGCATGATCCGCCCGGATCAGTTCATCAGCGTGGCCGAAGAAACCGGCCTGATCATCCCCATCGGCAAATGGATCGCCCGCCAGGCCTGCCGGATGAGCAAACAGCTGACCGCGGCCGGCCTGGGCAACCTGCAAGTGGCGATCAACCTGTCGCCCAAGCAGTTCTCCGACCCGGACCTGGTCGCCTCCATCGCCAGCATCCTCAAGGAAGAACAACTGCCGGCCCGCCTGCTGGAACTGGAGTTGACCGAAGGCTTGCTGCTGGAGGCCACCGAAGATACCCACTTGCAGCTCGACCAGCTCAAGCGCCTGGGGCTGACCCTGGCCATGGACGACTTTGGCACGGGGTATTCGTCCCTGAGCTACCTGAAAAAATTCCCGATCGACATCATCAAGATCGATCGCAGCTTCATCCATGAGATCCCGGACAACCAGGACGACATGGAAATCACCTCGGCGGTGATCGCCATGGCTCACAACCTGAAACTCAAGGTCGTGGCCGAAGGCATCGAAACCGCCCAGCAACTGACGTTCCTGCGGCGTCACCGCTGCGACGTCGGCCAGGGCTACCTGTTCGACCGGCCAATCCCCGGCGCGGAGCTGATCGAAAAGCTCAGGCGCTACCCTCGCGGGCCTCTGGTCTGACAGCTGCGTATAGCTTGCGGCGGCTTTTCTGAGGCACACTGGCGGTCTATTTCCCTCAATTCAATCTGACTGAGAGGACTGATAATGGTCTTGCGCTCGGAAATCCTGGTGAATAAAAACGTGCTTCCTACTCAAGAACAAGCCCTGCCTGGCCGTGAAACCCCGATGACCGTGCCGGACAAACACTTCGTCCTCGACGCGCCCCTGCTGGGCCCGTTCGCCATGGACGTGGATTTCGCGATCTTCGGCCTCGGCTGCTTCTGGGGCGCGGAACGCAAGTTCTGGCAGCGAGAAGGCGTGGTCAGTACCGCGGTGGGTTACGCCGGTGGTTTCACACCGAACCCGACGTACGAAGAAGTCTGCTCCGGCCTTACCGGCCACAGCGAAGTGGTGCTGGTGGTCTACGAGCCCGCGAAAGTCAGCTATGAACAGCTTCTGAAAATGTTCTGGGAACTGCACAACCCGACCCAGGGCATGCGCCAGGGGAACGACATCGGCACCCAGTACCGTTCGGTGATCTATACCACCAACCCGGCCCAACTGGCGGCGGCCGAACACAGCAAGCAAGTCTTCCAGGCTGAATTGACCAAGGCCGGCAAAGGCACCATCACCACCGAAATCGAAGAGGCACCGACGTTCTACTTCGCCGAGGCCTATCACCAGCAGTACCTGGCGAAGAACCCGGAAGGCTATTGCGGGATTGGCGGGACCGGCGTGACCTGCCCGATCTGACTAATAGCGGTGGACCTGGGGCGGTGATGTTGAATGTGCCGCCGTCATCGCGAGCAAGCTCGCTCCCACAGGTGCGTACACCCTAGACCCCATGTGGGAGCGAGCTTGCTCGCGATAGCGCCCTTCCGGACGCCAGCAAAACCTCACTCAGCGATCAACCAATCCATCTGCCACCCGCCCTGGGTCTGCCCCAGCTTTTTCGACAGCCACGGCAGCAGCTCACGCAACTCTTCTTCCAGCCCCCACGGCGGATTGGCAATCGCCAGGCCGGAGCCATTCAGGCTGTTGGGCGTCGCCAGCGGGTGCACCAGCAGTTCCACGCGCAACAGCTTCGGCGCTCCCGTGCCGGCCAGGTCCTGGTAGAAGCGGCGCAACATCCGCTGGTCCTTCACCGGGTACCAGATGGCCGCCACCGTCTGGCGCATCCGGCCAACGGCTTCCTTGAGCGAGGCGGCGCAGCGCTGCATCTCGTCAAGCTGCTCGAAGGGCGGATCGATCAGCATCAGGGCACGCTTTTCGGCCACCGGCAGCAACGCCCGCGGCACATGCCAGCCTTCACCCAGGTGCACCGCCACGCGACGGTCGCCTTTCATGTTGTCCTTGAGCAACACGCCGTCTTCAGGGTGCTTTTCGTTGAGCAGCACACGGTCCTGGGGCCGAGTCAGGCGCCGCGCCAGTTCCGGCGAGCCCGGGTAGTAGCGCAGTTGTCCGTCCGGGTTCATCTCGTGCAGCACCTTCATGTAATCGGCGGTCAACGGCGGCAGGTCGCCCTCGCCCCACAACCGCGCAATGCCTTCCAGGTACTCACCGGTACGGTTGGCCTGGTCACCCTGCAAGTCGTACAGCCCGATGCCCGCGTGGGTGTCGAGGTAGGCGAAGGGCTGTTCCTTGCGCGACATCAGCGCGATGAGGCGGGTCAAGGTCAGGTGTTTGAACACGTCGGCGTGATTGCCGGCGTGGAAGGCGTGGCGATAATTCATGGCGGCTCCTGCGAAGGGCGACGAGTTTACCTTGAAGCGCGTCGAACGTCAGGGGTTGGCAGCCCGGCGGACGCGCCACGATCAGCCCAGCTCCCGCAGCAAGTACGCCTGCAAGGGCGCCTTTGGCGCGACAACCGGCTTCGATCGCTCAAGAAAGTGAGCAATCTTGCGCCGCAGGATGCGGTGGTCGACGCGCTCGTACAGAGACGGATGCTCTTGGCCAAGCCACGTGAGCAAGTTATCCACCAGACAATTCGCCGGGGCCTCGGTCATGGCATCCAGCAGCGCCACCGGCACTTCCCACCAAGGAAAAATCCGCGCCGGCCGCTGGACGTTTCCGACTAACTCAAGGGATTGACCGTTGATCAGGCAACGATTGATGACCGGCAAGAGTTCCCCGGCATCCACCGCCGTCGATTGCAGGATCGGCCCCATGAAGCGCCCATCCCAAAAACGCAGGAAAACCGACTTGCCACCCGGCAACAGCACCTGCGTCAACCCACGCAAATGCTCGGCAAGGGTTTCCTGGCTGGCACACGACACCACCAGCCAACCCCAATCGAGCGAGTCGGTGGCCGCTATCCAATCAAGAAACCCACAGTCTGCGCGAACAAGCCCTACATAGGGCATGACCGCTTCCCACTCGGCATACGGCGTGTCGGCCCAGATCGCCGTGGGTGTCGTGGCCATCGAACGCCGCCAGGCCGCCAACGCCCCAGGACCGCTGGCGTTGCAGAAAATGGCGAAAAGTTGCTCGGCCGCCTGCAACGGATGGCTCTCAAGCCAGGCGCGGGGCGTTTGACCGCTGTTCATGGGCGCTCCTGTGTGTCGACCGTTTTGTGGAAGGCCGAAGGCCCTGCGCAGACGCCGTTTCTGCAACGCTCGCACTCCTCGCAGAACGGCGCCGAGCCTTGGAAGCTGAGGATTTGCGCCAGGGAAAGCCGAGGGGCCGGCACAGCGACCTGCTGCCCGGAGCTGACCGGCGAACCCGCCTCCGCCCCCATGACCGCCATCGGCGCCCCACCGACCTCGATCGGCACGCTGCTGAAAATCCCGTCGGCGCCAATGTTGATCCAATGACCGCCAGCCTGGAGGGTCACACTGGCGCCAGCCTCCAGGACCACTTGCTGGCCGGCGCTGACATGAAACTGCCGGCTGGCGCTCAGGACCTGGCTGGTCACGCGAACATGCCGCTCGCCGCCCACCAGCAGATGATCGTCCTGGCGGACCTCAGCCTGGCGCCGGCCATGGGTAACGCGCTGCTCATCGGCCTTGAGTTCGTGCCGTGCCGTACCGGTGACGACGATGCTGCGCTCGTGATCGACCTGCACCCGCTGGTCGTGCAGCACGTGTTGGGTCCAGTTGCGCTGGGCCCGCAGGTAGATTTCCTCGGCCCCCTTGCGGTCCTCGATGCGCAACTCGTTGTAGCCTGCCCCACCGGGACTGCTCTGGCTGCGCCATACACTGCAGGTCTTGTCCGCGGGCAGGTCCAACGGCACCGGGTTGGCGCCGTTGGGCAGACAGCCCACCACCAATGGCTTGTCCACGTCACCATCGATGAACCCCACAAGGACCTCCATGCCGACCCGGGGAATCATCACTGCACCATAGCGATCATGGGCCCAACCCGAGGCCACTCGCAGCCAGCAACTGGAATGCTCGTCGCGCTGGCCGTCGCGATCCCAGGCCAGTTGCACCTTGACCCGCCCGAATTCATCGCAATGGATCTCGCTGTCCACCGGCCCGGTCACCACCGCTGACTGATAGCCGTTGGCACGGGGCTTTTCAGGGTGCAGGGGCGGCCGAAAAAACACCTCCCACGGTGTGGCGAGAAAAGTGTTTCTGTAGCCCTGGAATCCATCCGGGCCGGCGGAGGCTGTTTCTTCCAGCACCTGGGGCTGGCGGCCATGATGGTCGATATGCGTCAGGAGCCAGAGATCGTTCCACTGCTCCCGGGGGTGGCCCTCGATACGCATGAAATGCCCGCTGACGAAAGCGCTGTCATCACTGCTGCCCTGCGCCACGCGATGATCGGCGCCGTGACGCTCAAGGGCACGCCGGGCCAGGTGCTTGCCATCGTCCCGGTCGCAGAACCCTCCGGGGTAGCGATAGTCCTCGAGCGCTGGCAGCTGCCGATTGTCGAGGTGGGTTTGCAACAACAAGCCGGGCTTGCGGAAGTCGTAGTCACGCAACGTTACGGCCGTGGCGCGGGTCTGGAGTCGCACCGCCAAACGCTTGATGGCCGGCGCATCGGCAGCCATGCCGCTGTCCGCCAGGTACAGCGTCGATTCGGGCAGGCGGGAGAACCCGGTCTGATCGTCACCGAACACCAGCAAGTGGCCGTCAGGGCGGTGCCGAAAGTGATAGTGGATACCAACTTCGGCACAAATCCGCTCGATGAACGCCAGGTCGCTTTCGGCGTACTGCACACAGTATTCACGCTCGGGATAGTGCACTGCGAGGATGAACTGGAAGGCCCCCTCCAGGATCCCGTGTTCCTTCAGCACCTGGGCGACGATACCAGGCACGCTCAAGTGCTGGAAAATCCGCTGGTTGATGCGGTGGCGCAAGTAGGCCAGGCGTGGCACCAGGCTGATCTGGTAACGGGTCAGGCGTCTGCCCGAATCACCCTGGGCTACGCTGTAGACCTGACCATGTATGCCCCTTCCCCGGCCATCGAACCGCAGGAATGCCTGGCGATGCAGAAGTTCTTCCAGTACCAGGTCGCAGCGCTCGCTGACCAGTTCCACGTCGAAGCGATAGGGCTGGCTGATGGTTTCCTTGCCCTTGAACTCAAGCACCCTGAGTTCATTCGGCCCGCTGTCGAAGGTCAGCGTGAAACGCGGTGGATTGGCAGGCGGGAACATCCGATGTGCCTCTGCTGAATGGAGGCGGGCGATTCTGCACGAGCAGTGGGGGACGTGTATGGGAGGTCAGGAAAAACAGATTTCCCCTACATCCAAGAAGCTATAAAGCTGCAAATCGTGATGCATTTTCCGATAGACGTTCGAAGCATCGCAACGCACTCGATCTGGCGGCGGATGGTTCCGGGGGTGGCAGTCAGAGATCAGGAACGGCCAGGACGCTGTGTTCAGGCTCTATATAACTCGCGAGCCCAGCGGTAGGAGCTGTCGAGCGGAGCGAGGCTGCGATCTTTCTCCAAACACTTGAGCCTCAAGTGAAAGATCAAAAGATCGCAGGCTTCGCCAGCGCCTACAGAACTCAGCGGGAGCGAGCTCCCTCGCCACAATGGATCGCCCGCGGGCTCGAAGCCGCTGAAGGCCTTACTGGTTCAGACGAAAATCTTTTTCCGCCGCGTCGAAGCGCTGCAACATACCTGCGGTAGGCGAGCCCATCTTGCTGACGAGGTAGATGGCCAGGCTGGCGAAGAGGAAGCCCGGGATGATTTCGTACAGGCCCAGCAGCGCGAAATGCTTCCAGACGATCACGGTGATCGCCCCCACCAGAATGCCGGCGAGCGCGCCATTGCGGGTCATGTTCTTCCAAATGACGGAGATCAGCACAACCGGGCCGAAGGCAGCACCGAAACCGGCCCAGGCGTAGCTCACCAGACCCAGTACGCGGTTTTCCGGGTTAGCGGCCAGGGCAATGGCGACCAAGGCCACCAGCAACACCATGGCGCGACCGACCCAGACCAGTTCCAGCTGGGAAGCGCTCTTGCGCAGGAAGGTCTTGTAGAAGTCTTCGGTCAGGGCGCTGGAGCACACCAGCAATTGGCAGCTCAGGGTACTCATCACCGCGGCCAGGATGGCCGACAGCAGTACACCGGCAATCCATGGGTTGAACAGCAGTTTTGCCAGCTCGATGAACACGCGTTCATGATTCTCGGTCACGGGGCCGGCCACTTCCGGGTGTGCCGAGAAGTACGCGATACCGAAGAAGCCGACGGCCACGGTGCCGCCCAGGCACAGGATCATCCAGGTCATGGAGATGCGACGGGCGTTGGCGATGGACTTGACCGAATCCGCCGCCATGAAGCGCGCCAGGATGTGCGGTTGACCGAAATAACCCAGGCCCCAGCCCATCAGCGAGATGATGCCGATGAAGGTGGTGTTCTTGAGCATATCGAACGAAGTAGGGTCTTTCGCTTCGATGGCCAGGAAGGTGGTGTCCACGCCGCCAGTGGCCAGCAGCACGATGATCGGCGTGAGGATCAGCGCGAAGATCATCAGGGTCGCTTGTACGGTGTCGGTCCAGCTCACGGCCAGGAAACCGCCAACGAAGGTGTAGGCGATGGTCGCGGCAGCACCGGCCCACAGCGCGGTCTCGTAGGACATGCCGAAGGTGCTTTCGAACAGACGGGCACCGGCCACGATGCCGGAAGCGCAGTAGATGGTGAAGAACACCAGGATCACCACCGCGGAGATGATCCGCAGCAGGCCGCTCTTGTCTTCGAAACGGCTGGAGAAGTAATCCGGCAGCGTCAGGGCATCACCGTTGTGCTCGGTCTGCACCCGCAGGCGACCGGCCACGAACAGCCAGTTCAGGTAGGCGCCGACGATCAGGCCGATGGCGATCCAGCTTTCCGACAGGCCAGACATATAGATGGCACCCGGCAAACCCATCAACAACCAACCGCTCATGTCGGAGGCACCGGCGGACAACGCCGTGACCACGCTGCCCAGGCTGCGACCGCCCAGGATATAGTCGGATAGGTTATTGGTGGAGCGGTAAGCCATCAGGCCGATCAGGACCATGGCTGCGATGTAGATCACGAAAGTGATCAAGGTGGGATTACTAACACTCATGAGTTACGCCCTGGCTTTGTTTTTATGGTGCGGTGGCAGTTGGAAGCGCCGACAACGCAGACGTTGTAGCGACGATTTGCAATCCCGCGAATTTATGACTGATGTTTCCCCAGGAAAGTCATCAGCCGATGCCCCTTGGCTTGGAGCCGGTTGCACCTTGGCCGCGAATGCTATTCAACAAATCAAATAAGGTGCAACCAGTTTCGCTCAATAAGTTGCACCTTATCGTTTTTATCGCGAAATCGCCGTTTTTTGCTCCCTTTTAGTGCAGTCCGTAGGGCATCGCTAGAAGCCAAAGCACTAAGCCGGTGCAGGATTGACGGGGTCGTCCTGGCTTCCGGATGAGCTGTCTGTCGTTTCAAGAAAAAAAGGGTTGCACCCGGTTGCACCTCAATCATCGCGCAGCTAATCTTGCCGCCAGCTGATGCCACGCCATACGTGGTAAACATGAGGATACAAATATGGCTACCACCACCCTTGGGGTCAAACTCGATGACCCGACCCGCGAACGCCTCAAGGCGGCCGCAACCTCGATCGATCGCACGCCGCACTGGCTGATCAAGCAGGCAATTTTCAATTACCTGGAAAAACTCGAGGGTGGTGCAACCCTGACCGAGCTGAACGGTTCACCTCGCGCCGACAGCGAGGATGCCGGCGACGTACAGGTCGACCACGCTCACCAATGCTTCCTCGAGTTTGCCGAGAGCATCCTGCCGCAATCGGTCCTGCGCGCCTCCATTACCGCCGCTTACCGTCGCCCTGAGCCGGAAGTGGTGCCGATGCTGATCGAGCAGGCCCGCCTGCCGGTGGAAGTGGCCGATGCCACCAACAAGCTGGCGGCGTCGATTGCGGAAAAACTGCGTAACCAGAAAAGTGCCGGCGGCCGTGCCGGTATCGTTCAGGGCTTACTGCAGGAATTTTCCCTGTCGTCCCAGGAAGGCGTAGCCCTGATGTGCCTGGCCGAGGCGCTGCTGCGCATCCCGGACAAAGGCACTCGCGATGCGCTGATCCGCGACAAGATCAGCACCGGCAACTGGCAGCCGCACCTGGGCAACAGCCCGTCGCTGTTCGTCAATGCCGCCACTTGGGGCCTGTTGCTGACCGGCAAGCTGGTCGCCACCCATAACGAAACGGGCCTGACCTCCTCCCTGAGCCGCATCATCGGCAAGAGCGGCGAGCCGATGATCCGCAAGGGCGTCGACATGGCCATGCGCCTGATGGGCGAGCAGTTCGTCACCGGCGAAACCATCGCCGAAGCCCTGGCCAACGCCAGCAAGTTCGAAGCCAAGGGTTTCCGCTATTCCTACGACATGCTGGGTGAAGCCGCGCTCACCGAACATGACGCCCAGAAGTACCTGGCCTCGTACGAACAAGCCATTCACTCGATCGGCAAAGCGTCCCATGGCCGTGGGATTTATGAAGGCCCGGGCATTTCCATCAAGCTCTCGGCCCTGCACCCGCGCTACAGCCGCGCCCAGTATGAGCGCGTCATGGACGAGCTGTACCCGCGCCTGCTGTCGCTGACCCTGCTGGCCAAGCAATACGACATCGGCCTGAACATCGACGCCGAGGAAGCCGACCGCCTCGAACTGTCCCTGGACCTGCTGGAGCGCCTGTGCTTCGAGCCGCAGCTGACCGGCTGGAACGGCATCGGCTTCGTGATCCAGGCCTACCAGAAGCGTTGCCCGTATGTGATCGACTACGTCATCGACCTGGCCCGGCGCAGCCGCCACCGCCTGATGATTCGCCTGGTAAAAGGCGCGTACTGGGACAGCGAGATCAAGCGCGCCCAGGTCGAAGGCCTGGAAGGCTATCCGGTCTACACCCGCAAGGTGTACACCGACGTGTCCTACATCGCCTGCGCGCGCAAGCTGCTGTCGGTGCCGGAAGTCATCTACCCGCAATTCGCCACGCACAACGCCCATACCCTGTCGGCCATTTACCACATCGCCGGTCAGAACTATTACCCGGGCCAGTACGAATTCCAGTGCCTGCACGGCATGGGTGAACCGCTGTACGAACAAGTTGTAGGCAAGGTCTCCGAAGGTAAGCTGAACCGTCCGTGCCGTGTGTACGCCCCGGTCGGCACCCACGAAACACTGCTGGCCTACCTCGTACGCCGCTTGCTGGAAAACGGCGCGAACACCTCGTTCGTCAACCGCATCGCCGACCAGTCGATTTCCATCCAGGAACTGGTGGCCGATCCTGTGGCCAGCATCGAGCAGATGGCAACCCTGGAAGGCGGTTTCGGCCTGCCGCACCCGCGTATTCCGCTGCCGCGCGACCTGTACGGCAGCGACCGCGCCAACTCCAGCGGCATCGACCTGGCCAACGAGCATCGCCTGGCGTCGCTGTCCTGCGCCCTGCTGGCCACCGCCCATAACGACTGGAAAGCCGCGCCGATGCTCGGTTGCGCTGCCAGCGAAGAAACCCCGGCAGCGGTGCTGAACCCGTCCGATCACCGCGATGTGGTCGGCCATGTGCAGGAAGCGACGGTTGCCGACGTTGACAACGCCATCCAGTGTGCCCTCAACGCTGCACCGATCTGGCAGGCCACGCCACCAGCCGAACGCGCCGCGATCCTCGAGCGTGCCGCCGACCTGATGGAAGGCGAGATCCAGCCCCTGATGGGCCTGCTGGCCCGCGAAGCCGGCAAGACCTTCGCCAACGCCATCGCCGAAGTGCGTGAAGCCGTGGACTTCCTGCGCTACTACGCGGTGCAGGCGCGCAACGATTTCACCAACGACGCCCACCGCCCACTGGGCCCGGTGGTCTGCATCAGCCCGTGGAACTTCCCGCTGGCGATTTTCAGCGGCCAGGTCGCCGCCGCACTGGCCGCCGGCAACCCGGTTCTGGCCAAGCCCGCCGAGCAAACGCCGCTGGTGGCGGCCCAGGCGGTGCGCCTGATGCTCGAAGCCGGCATTCCGGAAGGCGTGCTGCAACTGCTGCCGGGTCGCGGCGAAACCGTCGGCGCCCGCCTGGTGGGTGACGAGCGGGTCAAAGGCGTGATGTTCACCGGTTCCACCGAAGTCGCCCGCCTGCTGCAACGCAACATCGCCGGTCGCCTGGACAACCAGGGCCGGCCGATCCCGCTGATCGCCGAGACCGGCGGCCAGAACGCGATGATCGTCGACTCCTCGGCCCTGACCGAGCAAGTGGTCATCGACGTCGTGTCCTCGGCCTTCGACAGTGCCGGCCAGCGTTGCTCGGCCCTGCGGGTCCTGTGCCTGCAGGAAGATTCCGCCGACCGCGTCATCGAAATGCTCAAGGGCGCCATGGCCGAATCGCGCCTCGGCAACCCCGAGCGCCTGTCGGTGGACATCGGCCCGGTGATCGACGCCGAGGCCAAGGCTGGCATCGAGAAACACATCCAGGCCATGCGCGACAAGGGGCGCACCGTCTACCAGATGGCAATCGCCGACAGCGACGAGTGCAAGCGCGGCACCTTCGTGATGCCGACCCTGATCGAGCTGGAAAGCTTCGACGAGCTGCAGCGGGAGATCTTCGGCCCGGTGCTGCACGTGGTGCGCTACAAGCGCAAGGAACTGGGTCAGTTGATCGACCAGATCAACGCCTCCGGCTACGGCCTGACCCTGGGCGTACACACACGTATCGACGAGACCATCGCCAAGGTGATCGACAACGTCCATGCCGGCAACGTCTACGTCAACCGCAACATTGTCGGCGCCGTGGTCGGTGTACAGCCGTTTGGTGGCGAAGGGCTGTCGGGCACCGGTCCCAAGGCCGGTGGCCCGCTGTACCTGTATCGTCTGCTGTCGACTCGTCCTACCGATGCGATCCAGCAGTCCTTCGTGCGCGGCGATGCCTTGGTTGCGCCGGACCTGCGCTTGCGCGATGCCATGAGCAAACCGCTGACCGCCCTGCAAGCCTGGGCCGACAGCCAGAAGCTCGCCGAACTGAGCGCCCTGTGCGTGCAGTTCGCGGCCCAATCGCAAAGCGGCATCACCCGCCAGTTGACCGGCCCGACCGGCGAACGCAACAGCTACGCCATCCTGCCGCGCGAGCACGTGCTGTGCCTGGCCGACGTGGAAGGCGACCTGCTGACGCAACTGGCGGCCGTACTGGCCGTGGGCGGCTCGGCCGTGTGGCCGGAAACCGACACCAGCAAGGCTTTGTTCGCCCGCTTGCCGAAAGAGATTCAGGCACGCATCCGGCGGGTTGCCGACTGGACCAAGGACGATGTGCTGTTCGACGCGGTCCTGCACCACGGCGATTCGGACCAACTGCGCGACGTTTGCCAGCAGGTGGCCAAGCGTGCCGGCGCCATCGTCGGGGTGCATGGTTTGTCCCAGGGCGAAACCAACATTGCGTTGGAGCGTCTGGTGATCGAGCGGGCCTTGAGCGTCAACACCGCTGCGGCGGGGGGTAACGCCAGCCTGATGACTATCGGTTAAGCGCGACATTCGCTGAGCATCGGCAATAGATGCTCAGCCCACCGACCCTGTGGGAGCGAGCTTGCTCGCGATAGCGACCTGACAGCCAACATCTTTGTTGTGTGTGAAATCGCTATCGCGAGCAAGCTCGCTCCCACATTTTATCCGCATCAGATCACCCCCTGCGTTCTGCCACTCCATCACCCAAATCAATCTTGCTGTTCACCCTCCTGCCTCGCACCTAGACTCGGCCCATTCCAAAAAAAGGTAGGCCGCCATGTCCGAGACGCTGCTCAGTTCCCGCAATCTGGCTTTCGAGCTGTACGAAGTCCTCGATGCCGAGGGCCTGACCCAGCGCGAGCGGTTTGCTGAACACAATCGCGAGACCTTCGACGCAGCCCTCGGCACGGCCCGCAGCATCGCCGAAAAATTCTTCTCGCCCCACAACCGCAAGAACGATGAAAACGAACCGCGCTACGAGAACGGCCAGGCGGTCCTGATTCCCGAGGTAAAGCCGGCGGTGGATGCCTTTCTGGAGGCCGGTTTTCTCAATGCCGCGCGCAGCTTCGACGCCGGAGGTATGCAGTTGCCGACGCTGCTGTCCCAGGCTTGCTTCGCACACTTCCAGTCGGCCAATGCCGCATCGACCTCTTACCCGTTCCTGACCATGGGCGCGGCGAACCTGATCGAAAGCTTCGGCAGCGATGAGCAGAAGCAACGCTTCCTGCAACCGATGATCGACGGCCGCTTCTTCGGCACCATGGCCCTGACCGAGCCCCATGCGGGTTCTTCGCTGTCGGATATTCGTACACGGGCAGAGCCAGCGTCCGATGGCACCTATCGACTCAAGGGCAACAAGATCTTCATCTCCGGTGGCGATCATCCGCTGTCGGAAAACATCGTGCACATGGTCCTGGCGAAATTGCCGGACGCGCCGCCGGGCGTGAAGGGCATTTCGCTGTTTATCGTGCCCAAGTTCCTGGTCAACGACGATGGCAGCCTCGGCCCGCGTAACGATGTGCTGCTGGCCGGGCTGTTCCACAAGATGGGCTGGCGCGGCACCACGTCGACGGCGTTGAACTTCGGTGACAACGGCGAATGCGTCGGTTACCTCGTGGGCAAGCCGCACCACGGCCTGAGCTACATGTTCCAGATGATGAACGAGGCGCGCATCGGCGTCGGCATGGGCGCGGTGATGCTGGGTTACGCCGGCTACCTATATTCCCTTGAATACGCCCGCGAACGTCCGCAGGGCCGAGTGCCCGACAGCAAGGACCCGACCACCGCCCCGGTGGCGATCATCCAGCACGCCGACGTGCGCCGCATGCTCTTGACCCAAAAAGCCTACGTCGAGGGTTCGTTTGACCTGGGCTTGTACGCAGCACGGCTGTTCGACGACACCACCACCCTGGACAGCGAAGCCGAGCGTCGGCGCGCCCATGAACTGCTGGACCTGCTGACCCCCATCGTCAAATCCTGGCCCTCGGAGTTCTGCCTGAAAGCCAACGAACTGGCGATCCAGATCCTGGGCGGTCACGGCTACACCCGCGAATACCCGGTGGAGCAGTATTATCGCGACAACCGTCTGAACCCGATCCATGAAGGCACCCACGGCATCCAGTCCCTGGACCTGCTGGGGCGAAAGCTGGCGCAGAATGGCGGCGCCGGGCTCAAGCAGTTGATCCGCCTGGTGGCCGACACCACCGAACGGGCCCAGGCGCACCCATCATTGACGCCATTACGCCAGCCGCTGGAAGCGTTGGTGGCGCGCCTGCAAACCGTCACCCTGGGCCTGCTGACGGACCTGGCCCAGGGCAAGGTCAACAGCAGCCTCGCCAACTCGGCGCTGTACCTGAAAGTGTTTGGGCACATGGTGATCGGCTGGCGCTGGCTGGAACAGGCGATTCGTGCCGAGGAAGGCCTGGCCAGGGGCAATGCCGCGGACAGCGACTTCTATAAAGGCAAGCTGCAAGCGGCGCGCTACTTCCTGACTTGGGAAGTACCGGGGTGTCACCATGAGCTGGCGATTCTCGAGGCGCGGGATGATACGTGCCTGGGGATGCGGGATGAGTGGTTCTGAGGCGGGTCTTGCGGTGCAGCTGAAAACCAATCGCGAGCGAGCTCGCTCCCACAGGGGGTTCCAAGTGAACACGACCTCTGCGTTCACCACCGATCCACTGTGGGAGCGAGCTTGCTCGCGATAGCGGTGTTTCAGCCAACACACAGGCCACTGTGCTGACGCCATCGCGAGCAAGCTCGCTCCCACACAAGCCCCACAGTCAATATTCGTTAACGGTTTCAGGCCTGCTGGATCGTCTTGGCAATCACCTCGACCGTGGCGCTGACTTGCTCTTGGTAACGGTCGAGTTCCGCCTGATGGCTCTTCTGCATGTCGATCTGTTGCGAACACAGGTTCATGGCCGCCAGTACCAGAAGGCGATCGCCGATCAGCGTCGGGTATTTCCTTTTCGTGTCGGCCAGTGCGGCCTTGAGCATCGAAGCGGCGTCCAACAGGGCCTGTTCCTGCCCGGCCGGCGCTTTGATTGAATAGTCTTCTCCCAGGATCGAGATGACCGTCACCCCATCGGCGCCGTGCTTCATGCGCTGACAGGACCGGCGCTGGCGCGCTCGATCAGGGCCTGGATGCGGGCGGCGGTGGCGCCGTGCAGTTCTTCCTGTTCCATCAGGCTCAGTTGCAGGCTTTCGTTTTCATCCTTGGCCCTGGCAAGTTCGGCGCTCAGGGTTTCGTTCAGGCCGGTAAGGTGCAGGTTCTGTTGCACCAGGTCGTTGACCAGTTGCTCCAGTTGGCTGAGGGATGTTTCCAACATATTGATTTCCAGGCTTTTTCAAGGGGCGCGTACGATAAAGAAAAGTCACCGCCGATGCCACGCTTTACACGGTGGCGGTGCTTGGCTCGCGAGCTGTAGAGACTGCGATTCATGCATCGGGTTCCTACCCTTCGTCGCGTGGCAGGCCTTGTCCTGCGACAAAAGCCCACAACGCCTCAAGACTTCAGGCCCATGACCGATAAGCCAGCTAACAGCAGTCTCAGCCCCGCACGGACGCCTCTATTTTCTTTCGGTATTTTCCATGTCCCTACGTAATATGAACATCGCGCCGCGGGCGTTCCTCGGGTTTGCCTTGATTGGCGCCCTGATGCTGGCCCTTGGGGTATTCGCTCTGACCCAGATGAGCAAAATCCGCGGGTCTGGCGAAATCATCGCCCAGAACAGCGTGCCCAGTATCAAGGCCCTGGATGAGTTCACCCAACTCACCCTGCGCCTGCGCGTCTTGTCCTATCGCTTGCTGGTCAACCGCGAGCCGGACATCCAGCAGAAAACCTACGATCTGCTGGAACAACGCGGCCAACAGATCCGCGTGGCCCAGGCCGCCTACGAAAAGCTCATCAGCGCTCCGGAAGAGCGGGCCGCCTACGATCAGTATGTGCAACTGCTCGGGCAGTACCGTCAGCTCGAAGAGCGCATGAAAACCCTGTCACGCAACAATCAGGTCGATGAACTGCGCACGTTGCTCAACACTGAACTGCTGAGCAACTCCGATGCCATCAATGTCGCAATCGGCCGCTTGCTGGAGATCAACAACCTGCAAGCCGAGGCGCTCAATAAGGGCGCGGCGCAACAATATTCAAGCGCTTTCAACTGGGTGGTCACCCTGCTGGTCATCGCCACCGGCCTGACCCTGCTGTTCGCCTGGCTGCTGACCAACAGCATCACCAAGCCGATCGCCAACGCGTTGGATGCCGCCGAAGAAATCGCCAAGGGCAACCTGACCCGGCCGATCACCGTGGACGGCAGCGACGAAGCCGGTCGCCTGCTGCGGGCGATGTCGACCATGCAGGAAAAACTGCGCGATACCTTGCAACGGATCTCCGGTTCGGCCACACAGCTGGCGTCGGCGGCCGAAGAGCTCAACGCCGTCACTGACGAAAGCGCCCGGGGCCTGACCCAGCAGAACAACGAAATCGAACAGGCCGCGACAGCGGTCAACGAGATGACCAGCGCCGTGGAAGAGGTCGCACGCAATGCGGTCAGCACGTCGGAGGCGTCGAAGCACGCCACCACATCCGCTGGCGACGGCCGCGACCTGGTGCAGGAAACCGTCGGTGCCATCGAACGCATGAGTGCCGACGTACAAAGCACCGCCACGCTGATCGGTAACCTGGCCAATGAGTCCCGCGATATCGGCAAAGTGCTGGACGTGATCCGCGGCCTGGCCGACCAGACCAACCTGCTGGCTCTGAACGCCGCCATCGAAGCCGCCCGTGCCGGTGAGGCCGGTCGTGGTTTTGCCGTGGTGGCCGACGAAGTCCGCGCCCTGGCCCACCGTACCCAGCAGTCGACCAGCGAGATCGAACGCATGATCGGCAGCATCCAGAGCGGCACCGAACACGCCGTGGATTCGATGCGCAACAGCACCGAGCGCGCCGAGTCGACCCTGAACATCGCCCGTGGCGCCGGCCTGTCCCTGGACACCATCAACACGGCCATCGTCGAAATCAACGAACGCAACCTGGTGATCGCCAGCGCCGCCGAGGAACAGGCCCAGGTGGCCCGTGAAGTGGACCGCAACCTGGTGAACATCCGCGACCTGTCGGTGCAGTCTGCCACCGGCGCCAACCAGACCAGTGCCGCCAGCGCCGAACTGTCGCGCCTGGCCGTGGACCTGAACAGCATGGTCGGGCGGTTCAGCCTTTAACCGCTCCCCGCCGATCGTTGATGATCGTTCCCACGCTCCGCGTGGGAATGCAGCCGGGGACGCTCTGCGTCCCTAAAGCCGAACGCGGAGCGCCCGTTGAGGCATTCCCACGCAGAGCGTGGGAACGATCAACTCCCCTCCCTCCCAACCTTTTTTGACAGCATCACATTTCAACAGGTTAGAATCGCTGGCACGCAGACTGCATGGTCAGTCTGTGCCCGCCCCTCAGTTTTCCCGGAGTAACGCCTTTGACTGCAGCGACCATCAACAGCCTGTTCTTGATCGGCGCGTTGCTGGTAGGTGCGAGCATCCTGGTCAGTTCTCTTTCGTCCCGCCTGGGCATCCCGATCCTGGTGATCATCCTGGCCGTGGGCATGGTGGCCGGTGTCGACGGTGCCGGTATCCTTTTCGATAACTACGCCACGGCTTATCTGGTCGGCAACCTCGCCTTGGCCGTCATCCTGCTGGACGGCGGCTTGCGCACACGGGTCTCGAGTTTCCGCGTGGCGCTGTGGCCGGCGTTGTCCCTGGCCACGGTCGGTGTGTTGATCACCACCGGGCTGACCGGGTTGGCGGCGGCCTGGCTGTTCAATCTGAACCTGATCCAGGGCCTGCTGATCGGTGCCATCGTCGGCTCGACCGATGCCGCGGCGGTGTTCTCGCTGCTGGGCGGCAAGGGCCTGAACGAGCGGGTCAGCGCCACCCTCGAGATCGAGTCCGGCAGTAACGACCCCATGGCGGTGTTCCTCACCGTCACCCTGATCGGCATGCTCGCCAGCGGTGAAACCGGCCTGCACTGGAGCCTGCTCGGGCACCTGGTGCGTGAGTTCGGCATCGGTTCGGTACTCGGCCTGGGCGGTGGCTGGCTGATGCTGCAGTTGGTCAATCGCATCAATCTGGCCAACGGCCTCTACCCGATCCTCGTCATCAGTGGCGGCCTGGCCGTGTTCGCCCTGACCAACGCCCTGCACGGCAGCGGTTTCCTGGCGGTGTACCTGTGCGGCCTGGTGATCGGCAACCGCCCAGTGCGCAGCCGCCACGGCATCCTGCACATGCTCGATGGCATGGCCTGGCTGGCCCAGATCGGCATGTTCCTGGTGCTGGGGCTGCTGGTCACGCCCCACGACCTGCTGCCGATCGCCCTGCCGGCCCTGGGCCTAGCGCTGTGGATGATCCTGTTTGCCCGTCCGTTGTCGGTCATGGTGGGCCTGCTGCCGTTCAAGGCGTTCCATGGTCGCGAGAAAGCCTTCATTTCCTGGGTCGGCCTGCGCGGCGCGGTGCCGATCATCCTGGCCGTGTTCCCGCTGATGGCCGGCCTGCCCCACGCCCAGCTCTATTTCAACCTGGCGTTCTTTATCGTGCTGGTCTCGCTGCTGGTACAGGGCACGAGCCTGCCGTGGGTCGCCAAGTTGCTGCACGTGACCGTCCCGCCCGAACCGCTGCCGATTTCCCGGGCCGCGCTGGAAGTGCACGTCACCAGCGAGTGGGAGCTGTTCATTTATCGCCTGGGCGCGGAAAAATGGTGCATCGGCTCGCCCCTGCGGGACCTGAAAATGCCCGAAGGCACCCGCATCGCCGCCCTGTTTCGTGGCCAGCAACTGCTCCATCCGTCGGGTAGTACGGTGTTGGAAGTCGATGATTTGCTGTGTGTTATCGGCCATGAACACGATTTGCCGGCCCTTGGAAAACTGTTCAGCCAAGCGCCGCAACGGGGCCTGGATCTGCGCTTCTTCGGCGACTTCGTACTCGAAGGAGACGCCCAGCTGGCCGCGGTTGCCGCGCTGTACGGGTTGAAGCTGGACGGCATCGATCCGGACATGTCCCTGGGCCGCTTCATCGCCCAGAAAGTGGGCGGCGCACCAGTGGTCGGCGACCAGGTGGATTGGAACAACACCCTGTGGACCGTCGCGGCCATGGACGGGAACAAGATCGGCAAAGTGGGCGTCAGATTCCCCGAAGGAAGTCGCCCGGGTCCCGGCTTGTTCCTCTAAACTGCTCCCACTCTCATTTGCTTGACCGGTCTCTATGCCTACCCTGCGCTCCTTTTTCGCCACCGCCCTGCTGGGCCTGAGTCTCTCCATCTGCACGCTGCAAGCCGCGGATCTTCCCACCAGCGCTTCGGTGCAGGCCAGCCTGGACAAGATCGCCGAAAGCAAACTGCCGGAGGCCGACCAGAAAGCCCTGCAGGCCGTCTTGCAGGGCACGCTGACCCAGCTCAACAACAAGGCCGACTACGAACAGAAGCTGCAGGCGCTCAAGCAGCAACTGGCCACCGCGCCCAAGCAGAACATCGAGAACCAGCGCGAACTGGCGCGGCTCAAGGGCACCACGGTGGTGCCGGTGGCGCAACGCTACGCCAACCTGCCGATTCCCCAGCTCGAGCAAATGCTCTCGGATCGCTCCACCCAGCAGGGCGATCTGCAAAAAGCCCTGGCCGACGCCAACAGCCTGATCATCACCGCCCAGACCCGTCCCGAGCGTGCCCAGGCGGAAATTTCCAGCAGCCAGACCCGCATCCAGCAGATCAATGCCATCCTCAAGGCCGGCCGGGACGCCGGCAAGACCCTGAGCAACGAGCAACGCGACCAGCTCAACGCCGAGTTGGCGGCGCTCAATGCACTGATCCCGCTACGCCGCCAGGAACTGGCCGGTAACAGCCAACTGCAGGACCTGGGCAACGGCCAGCACGACCTGCTGATGGAAAAAATCGCCCGCATGGAGCAGGAAATCCAGGACCTGCAGAACCTGATCAACCAGAAGCGCCTGGCCCAATCCCAGGAGACGGTGACCCAGCAATCCATCGAAGCCCAGAAGGCTGGTGGCAGCAGCTTGCTGGCGACCGAAAGCGCGGCCAACCTGAAGCTTTCCGACTACCTGCTCAAAAGCACCGACCGCCTCAACGAGGTCACCCAGCAGAACCTGCAGACCAAGCAACTGCTGGACAGCGTGACCCAGACCGACGCGGCCCTGGACGAGCAGATCAGCGTGCTCAAGGGCAGCCTGCTGCTCTCCAAGATCCTCTACAAGCAGCGCCAGACCTTGCCGCGCCTCAAGCTCGACCAGAACCTGGCCGACCAGATCGCCGACATCCGCCTGTACCAGTTCGAAGTCAGCCAGCAACGTGAGCTGCTGAACAACCCCAGCGCCTACGTCGACAGCCTGCTGGCCTCCCAGCCCTCGGAACAAGTCACCCCGCAACTGCGCAAAACCTTGCTGGAACTGGCCCTGACCCGTGTCGACCTGCTGGAACGGCTGAACCGCGAATTGAGCGCGGTGCTCAACGAATCGATCACCTTGCAGCTCAACCAGAAACAACTGCTCAGCACCGCCCAGAACCTGCGGGCGACCCTCGAAGAGCAGATGTTCTGGATTCCCAGCAATAAACCGCTGGATTTCGAATGGATGCGTGCCGTACCGACGCGCCTGGAAAAACAGATCGACTCGTTGCCCTGGGCCTCCAGCCTCAGCGAGCTGGCCGATGGCCTGACGCAGCGGCCGCTGCTGTTCCTGCCCCTGGCGCTGCTGATCGGTGCGCTGCTGTGGCGGCGCAAGCATCTCTATGCCCGCCTGAACAAGGTTCACCAAGACGTTGGCCACTTCAAGCGCGACAGCCAGTGGCACACTCCCCAGGCGATCCTGATCAATATCCTGCTGGCCATGCCGGTGGCCCTGGCGCTGACCCTCTGCGGCTATGCCTTGCAGATCGACGCCCGCGGTCAGAACGCCAACCTCGGCGCGGCGCTGCTGCAGATCGGCCAGGCCTGGCTGGTGTTCTACACCGCCTATCGAGTGTTGTCGCCGGGCGGCGTGGCCGAGTTGCATTTCCGCTGGGAGAAACCCCAGGTCGAATTCCTCCAAGGCTGGATCCGCCGGCTCGGGCTGGTGGTGCTGGCGTTGGTGGCCGTGGTGGCCGTGGCCGAGTTGCAACCCGCGAGCCTGGCCGATGACGTGCTCGGCATGCCGGTGGTGCTGACCTGCTACGCGCTGATGGCGTGGTTGCTCAGCCGCCTGTTGCTCAGCAGCCCGACGCACAGGAACACTTCGCTGTTCCGCAAGGCCGTCGGGGTACTGTTCACCGCGCTGCCCATCGCACTGTTCGTGGCGGTGTGCTTTGGCTACTACTACACCGCGCTGAAACTCAGCGACCGCTTGATCAATACCCTGTACCTGCTGATGTTCTGGCTGGTGATCGAGGCGACCTTCGTCCGCGGCCTGTCGGTGGCGGCGCGGCGCCTGGCCTACCAGCGCGCCCTGGCCAAGCGCCAGGCGGCCAAGGAAGCCGGCGATGGCGAAGCGGTGGTCGAGGAGCCGACGCTGGACATCGAGAAGGTCAACGAACAGTCCCTGCGCCTGATCCGCCTGGCCCTGCTGGGTGGTTTCATCGCCGCGCTGTATTGGGTCTGGTCGGACCTGATCAGCGTGTTCTCGTACCTGGACAACATCACCCTCTACGAATACACCAGCGGCACCGGCGCCAACATGAGCATGGTGCCCATCAGCATCGGCGACATGCTCGGGGCGCTGATCATCATCGGCATCACCTTCGCCCTGGCGCGCAACCTGCCGGGCCTGCTGGAAGTGTTCGTGCTGTCGAAGCTGAACCTGGCCCAGGGCAGTGCCTATGCCACCACCACGCTGCTGTCCTATGTGATCGCCGGCGTCGGTTTCGTCACCACCCTGTCCACCCTGGGCGTGAGCTGGGACAAACTGCAATGGCTGGTGGCCGCGCTGTCGGTGGGCCTGGGCTTCGGCATGCAGGAGATCTTCGCCAACTTCATCTCCGGGATCATGATCCTGTTCGAGCGCCCGGTGCGCATCGGCGACACCATCACCATCGGCAACCTGTCGGGCACGGTGAGCAAGATCCGCATTCGTGCGACCACCATCACCGATTTCGACCGCAAGGACATCATCGTCCCGAACAAGACGTTCATCACCGGGCAACTGATCAACTGGTCGCTGACCGACACCGTCACCCGGGTGACCCTGAAACTGGGCGTGGACTACGGCTCGGACCTGGACCGGGTGCGTGAGTTGCTGCTCAAGGCCGCCCGCGAGAACCCACGGGTGCTGAAGGAACCGGAGCCGATCGTGTACTTCCTGAACTTCGGTGAAAGCACCCTGGACCATGAGTTGCGCATGCACGTACGCGACCTCGGTGACCGCAACCCGGTGCTGGACGAGATCAACCGCTTCATCAATCGGGAATTCAAGAAGGAGCACATCAATATCTCCTTCCGGCAGATGGAAATCTATCTGAAGAACATGCAAGGCCAGGAGTACAAACTGGTACCCGCCGAGCCTGATAAAAAGACCATCCCGCCCGTGCCGTCGGCTGTCGCCAGCATCAAGCCGGTGCCTGAGCCGCCGCAAGGCACACTCGACTGATCGCGGGTTGCCTGCGGGCGTCCCGCCGGAGACGGCCATGAAAACGCTGGAAACCCTGACCTTCGATAACCGCTTCGCCCGCCTGGGCGACGGTTTCTCGACCCATGTGCTGCCCGAGCCCATCGACAATCCACGGCTGGTGGTCGCCAGCCCGGCGGCCATGGCGTTGCTGGACCTGGACCCGGCGCAAGCCCAGGCACCGCTGTTCGCCGAGATCTTTGGCGGCCACAAGCTCTGGGCCGAAACCGAGCCACGGGCGATGGTGTATTCCGGGCATCAGTTCGGTCACTACAACCCACAACTGGGCGACGGTCGAGGATTGCTGCTGGGCGAGGTGTACAACGAGGCTGGCGAGCACTGGGACCTGCACCTCAAGGGCGCCGGCCAGACGCCGTTCTCACGGATGGGCGACGGGCGCGCGGTGCTGCGTTCCTCGATCCGCGAATTCCTCGCCTCCGAAGCCCTGCACGCCCTCGGCATTCCCACCACCCGGGCCTTGTGCGTGATCGGCTCGGACACCCCGGTATGGAGGGAAAAGCAGGAGCGCGCCGCCATGGTGCTGCGCCTGGCCCCCAGCCATGTGCGCTTCGGGCATTTCGAATACTTCTACTACACCAAGAAACCCGAACTGCATGCGGCCCTCGCCGAGCACGTGTTGAACCTGCACTTTGCCGAGTGCCGTGAACAACCGGAACCGTACCTGGCGATGTTCCGCGAAATCGTCGAGCGCAATGCCGAGCTGATTGCCAAATGGCAGGCCTACGGTTTCTGCCATGGAGTGATGAACACCGACAACATGTCGATCCTGGGCATCACCTTCGACTTCGGACCGTTCGCCTTCCTCGACGACTTCGATGCCAACTTCATCTGCAACCACTCCGATGACCAGGGTCGTTACTCGTTCAGCAACCAGGTGCCCATCGGCCAGTGGAACCTCAGCGCCCTGGCCCAAGCCCTGACACCCTTCATCAGCGTCGACGCCCTGCGCGAGACCCTCGGGTTGTACTTGCCGCTGTACCAGGCCCATTACCTGGACCTGATGCGCCGCCGCCTCGGCCTGACCCGCGCCGAAGAAGACGACCAGAAACTGCTGGAGCGCTTGCTGCAATTGATGCAGAACAGCGGCGTCGACTACAGCCTGTTCTTCCGCCGACTGGGCGACCAGGCGCCCGAGCAAGCCGTGACCACCCTGCGCGATGACTTCGTCGACCTCAAGGGCTTCGACGCCTGGGGCGAACTGTATGTTGCCCGCGTCAATCGCGAAGGCCCCGTCGATCAAGACCAACGCCGCGCGCGCATGCACGCCGTCAACCCGCTGTACGTGCTGCGCAACTACCTGGCACAGAAAGCCATCGACGCCGCCGAATCAGGCGACTACGAAGAAGTGCGCCGCCTGCATACCGTGCTGAGCAAGCCGTTCGAGGAACAACCGGGCATGGACAGCTACGCGCAACGCCCGCCGGAGTGGGGCAAACACCTGGAGATCAGTTGTTCGTCGTAACGCGGCGCCACGACTGAAATCACCTTCCCGCCCTCACACATACTGTTCGGGGGCATGGTTAACCCTGTGGCGAGGGGATTTATCCCCGCAGGGCTGCGCAGCAGCCCCAAGACAGACAACGCGGTGCAACAGATGAACCGCGTCAGCCGGGTTACGACTGCTGCGCAGCCGAGCGGGGATAAATCCCCTCGCCACAAGCGCCTTGCAAGCACCATGTTTATTTCGATGTAGGACCATTCAGGAGCAGGCTACGCCGCCTTGCGCCGTTGCCTACAACTACGCCAGAATCCGCCGGCTTGTGTGCCTTGGAGTCGGGCTTTATCGTTTCCCCGTCGCTGAAAATCAGCGATCGGGTTTAGCGATCCGACTCAACACAGACGCAACAATGCCCAGTCTCGATTGCAGTCTTTTACATCTGCAACTCGCTTAATGGTGGCTGTGCGTGGGAGACCTTCTGGTCTACCCGGGGTTTCTGTGACCCGGATCGCTAACCTGCGTACAGCCGCCACCTTTACTTGTTTAGCGATAGGTCGTGGTGGCTCAACCAATCACGGAGATTCACCATGTTCAAACCAACACCCAACCCACCCGATCCCGACCCAACCAATACACACTCAAAAGCATTCGACAAAGCCGCCGACCGCATCCTCGACCACTACCTCAAGCCCAAACCCAACAAGCCCGAGGCCGATCCAGGCCAACTGTTCACCGTCGTCAATGGCGCCAACACCGAATCCCTGCTGGCCAACCTCAGCGAAACCCTGGCTTCGGCCAATGCCATGGTCAGCGACCTGGCATTCGACCTGAAAGGCTCCAGGCGGCACGTAGCCATGGGCATTCAGCAATTGATCGAACTGAGCGGCTTACTGGCGAACCGCGCACTGGACAATGTCGAACCACGCCAGTCGACATAGCGCATCCCCGGCGGCATAGAGCTTACTCCCGCTTGGCCGTAGCAGCTATGTAGGAGCTGTCGAGTGCAACGAGGCTGCGATCTTTCCCAGACACTGGAGTCTCAAGCGAAAGATCAAAAGATCGCAGCCTTCGGCAGCTCCTACAAAACCAAGCGGGAGCAAGCTCCCTCGCCACGATGAGCGTGTCTATCCATCAAATGAAAGTTTCCACCGATACACCGAAGCGCTCGGCCAACCAGCGGATCTGCCTCAAATTGAGCTGACGCTTACCACTCAATACCTCCGATACCACCGACTGGGTACCAACGCCCGGCAAGTCGCTCTGGCTCATGCCATGTTCACGCATCAGGTAACGCAGCGCCTCGACACCGCTCGCCCTGGGCATTGGCCGGTGCTGCTGGTCCCATGCCTCGATCCATTCGCCGATAATATCCACCAGGCTCATGAGAGGATGGGTTTCGTCTTCGCCCACCAACGCCAACAGCTCATCAAGAGCACTCGCCAATCGGTCGTAATCCTCTTCGCTCCTGGGCTTACGCAGCAGGGGCGACACAAACTCCCAATGGGCGGCGACTTGTTCGACCAGTGCACTCATCCCTTTTCCTCCTTCCACTTGCCTCTGTCGTATTCCCGATGGTCAAGCACGCATTTGATATACAGACGCTGTGCTCGGTATCGAATCACCGCAATCAGCCGCAACTTGTTTCCACCGATGTCAAACACATGCAGCGGACCGACCTTATCGGTTGCCGGAAATATGGATTTCATCGCCGCGAAATCAGCCGGGCTATTGCGCTTGATCAGCCGATACCATTGATCCAACGCATTCGCTGAATGTGGCCATTTCTCCTTGGCCTCCCAAATGCGTTTCTCAGTGATCACATGCATGCAACGTCCTTATCGCATTTTGCTATGGGGAAGTTAAACACAAATCTGGCGTATCGCAAATTGCGATAGCGCCAGTTAGACAAATGGTTAGCTCTTGCTGGTTTCCAGACTAGTCGCCAAAAGATTTAGGTCTCGGTAAGAAATGTGAGCAGATATGAGTCCTGCTCACCCCACCTTATCGTTCCCCTGCTCAGGCGTCTCGATGCCCGGCTCCGCTTCGGCATTGTCCTTGTCAGTCGGTTTTGCCGGTGGTTTTTCCTCGGGATAACCGGGCATGCCGCGGGCGTCTTCGGGGGTCAGCTCGTCCCGGTCGTGGCGGCGATCGATGGCGTAGGCCGGGGCAGCGTTGGGGTCTTCGTCGCGGCCGGCGGTGCCGAGGACAAAGCCGTCGTCATTGGGGTTGTCCACCGCCTGTGGGGTGTCTGGGTCTTGAGGATTGCTCATGGGACCTCCGGGTTGCGAACAGGTACGTTGTGGTTTTTTTGAGGGCCTGGCGGGCGTTGAGTGCAACGCACCTGATGAATGGCAGCCTGGGTGGCTAATGCCGGTCAGTTAAGGATCAAACGACACAAAACCTGTGGGAGCGAAGCTTGCTCGCGATGGCGGCAGCCCCGTCAATGGCGTAGTCGACTGCTCACCCCAATCGCGAGCAAGCTTTGCTCCCACGGGCTTGAGGCTTAACTGACTCGCATAAACCAATGGGCCTGGCCTACGCCATGTCGCTGTGACTGAATTCCTCGGCCAGAAAATCGATCAGCGTACGCACCGACGGCAGCAACCCGCGTCGTGAGGCGAAGATTGCGTGGACGATCCCGCACTTGGGCGTCCAGCCCGGCACCAGTTCCACCAGCCGGCCAGCCGCGATGTCTTCACGCACCACCACGGTGGGCAAATGGGCGACGCCGATGCCGGCCAGCACGGCGTGACGCAGGGCCAGCAGGTCGTCGGTGACCATGCGCGGTTCATGGCGGATCAATGCGCGGCTGCCGTCCGGGCCGAACAATTCCCACTGATACTCCCGCTGCGCTCCACCCCAATGCACGCTCGGCAGGCCGTTGAGGTCTGCCGGCGAAGCGGGCGAAGACAAGCGCTCAAGGTAAGCCGGGCTGCCCACCAGGCATTGGGTGCTGTTGCTCAGCACTTTCATGACCATGTCGGTGTTTTCCAGGGGCGGAAAGCGCACCCGCAAGGCGATGTCGAACCCTTCGTGGATCAGGTCGACCCGGCGGTTGGTGCTCTCGATGAACAACTCCACTCGCGGGTACTTGAGCATGTAGCGGGTCAGCATCGGCCCGACCCAACTATTGAGCAGTGCCGTCGGGCAACTGATACGCACCAGTCCCTGGGGCTCGGAGCGGTTGCGCTCGATCACTTCCGCCGCGCTCTCGGCCTCGACCCGCATCGCCAGGCAGCGCTGGTAGTAGGCCTGGCCGATCTCCGTCAGCGTGCAATGACGACTGGTGCGATGGAGCAAGCGTACCCCGAGCCGATCTTCCAACTGGGCGATACGCCGGCTGAGCTTCGACTTGGGCATGTCCAGCGCCCGGCCCGCAGCGGCGAACCCACGGTGCTCGACCACCTGGGTGAAATAGTAAAGCGTGTTGAGGTCTTCGATGATCGTTCTCCAAATAGAACGCTAAGGCTAATTTTCGCAGTCTATCGCATCAAAGGTGCCAGTTTTAATCTACACCCATCGAAACGCAACACGGATTGAAGCCGGGCGCTTCGACCGGATGAGTCACCGAACAATCGCTACACCGACATTGAAAACCTTAACCACGCCGACCTTCGGCAGCCAAACTTAATGAGGACTACGCCATGACCACTTCCTACAACCGTCTCGACAAAGATAACGCCGCCGTTCTGCTGGTTGACCACCAGGCCGGCCTGCTGTCCCTGGTCCGCGACATCGACCCGGACCGCTTCAAGAACAACGTGCTGGCCCTGGCGGACCTGGCGAAGTACTTCCAACTGCCGACCATCCTCACCACCAGCTTCGAAACCGGCCCCAACGGCCCGTTGATGCCGGAACTCAAGACGCTGTTCCCGGACGCGCCGTACATCGCTCGCCCTGGCCAGATCAACGCCTGGGACAACGAAGACTTCGTCAAGGCGATCAAGGCCACCGGCAAGAAGCAACTGATCATCGCCGGCGTGGTCACCGAAGTCTGCGTGGCCTTCCCGGCACTGTCGGCCCTGGCCGAAGGCTTCGACGTGTTCGTGGTCACCGATGCCTCCGGCACGTTCAACGAACTGACCCGTCAATCGGCCTGGGACCGCATGTCGTCCTCCGGTGCGCAACTGATGACCTGGTTCGGCCTGGCCTGTGAACTGCACCGCGACTGGCGCAACGACGTGGAAGGTCTGGCGACCTTGTTCTCCAACCACATCCCGGACTACCGCAACCTGATGACCAGCTACAACACGCTGACCAACGCTAAATAAGCAGCAACACCACCTCCTGTGGGAGCGAGCTTGCTCGCGATAGCGGTCTGACAGTCGATGCATTTTTGACTGATCCTCCGCCATCGCGAGCAAGCTCGCTCCCACAGGGTTTTGTGGTGGTTTATGTATAGTGCTCAATCTGTGCCAACGATTTTCCGGGAGACCGACCTGATGCTGATCCCCTGCCCCCATTGCAACGGGCTCAACCGCATACCCGCCGAACGCTTGGGCGACCAGCCCAAGTGCGGGCGCTGCAAGGCCCAGGTGTTATTGAGCAAACCGTTCGAACTCAAGCAAGGCGACTACGCCAGCCAGATCAAGGGCGACCTGCCGTTGTTGGTGGACGTCTGGGCCGATTGGTGTGGGCCGTGCAAATCCTTCGCCCCGGTGTTCGAACAGGCCGCCGCGCAACTGACGGGCAAATGCCGCTTGGCCAAGCTCGACAGCGAGGCCAACCAGCAACTGTCGGCGCAGTTGGGAATCCGCTCGATTCCCAGCCTGATTCTGTTCAAGGAAGGCCGGGAAGTGGCGCGTCAGAGCGGAGCATTGCCGTTGCCGCAATTGATGAGCTGGTTGCGTAGCCAGGGGATTTGATGCTCAGCGGCCTTTGTTGGCCGCACGCAGAAAATCCCCCCAGCGCCGCACCAGGTAGTTGTGCTCGTCCATCACCGAGTTCCACACGGCGATATGGCCCATGCGTTGCTCATACGAACCGCCGTCGCGCATTTCGCCGATGTCGATCAGCGGTTCGCCATCGCTGCCTGGCAACACTTCACGGGCCGGTTTGCCGGCGTACCAATAGTCCCATTCGGCATCGCTCAAATGATCGCGGCTGCGGGGCGGGTTGCTGATGTAATACCCCTGGCGCGCCATGACCGCGCCAGGCCATCCCGAGAGCCACCAATTAAGGAACGCATAGGCGGCGTCCAGCACCGCTCCCCGGGCATGGCGTGACACCGACAACCCACCGAACCAGGCGCGATAACCTTCACGGGGCACGGCAAGGCGGTATTTGATCCCGGCCCGATGCAGGCGCATGAGGGTCGGGGACCAAAGGCTCTCGATGTCGATGGTCGGGCTGAGCATCAGTTGCGCCGCCTGTTCGTCATCCGACCAGAACGCCGCGAAATGACCTTCGCGCTGCTTGCGCACCAACACGTCGGCCAGGCTGTCGATCTCTTCGATGCTGAGATTGCCGATGTCCTTGAACGACGCCAAACCCATGCCCTGTATCGCCAGCGCCGCGTCGATGGCGCCAATCGCCGCGTCGCTTTGCAGCGCGGTACGCCCGCTCCAGGCCGGATCGAGCAGCCAGCCCCAACTCTCGTTGTCACGGGAAAACCCCGTCGGCAAGCGTTCCGGGCGATAGGCAAAGCTGTCGGCGTTGTGGGTCAACGGCAACATGCTGATGTAGTCGCTGACGGTGCTGCCCAGGCTGCCGTCGTGTTGCACGTACAAGCGCTCATTGGGCACGCTGCCGCTGACCGGGCGATCCGCGGCGGACAACCGGCCGCGCTTGGGCAGGTCGTTGATCTCGTGCCACAGCGCGATGCGCCGGGTGTCGATGGGCTGGATCGCTCTCGCCGGCCAGACGAAATCAACGTTGTGAAACCACTGGTCGTACAGGTCGTAGCTGTCCGGTTGCATCACCGCGATGCGCTGGGCCTGCTCGACACTGTGGACCTGATAGACCAGGCGAATGCCCAGGTCCTGTTCGGCGCGAACCCGCAGGGATTCGAGCAGGGTGACGGAGGTGCCAAGCACCCGCAAGGTGATGGGTGAGCCGCTGGGCATCAGGCGCTCACCTCAACCGCCGGGGTGAAGCAACGGGTGAAGACATCGAACGAATGCCGCAACCGCTCCGGGTCCAGGCCCCTGACGATAAATACCAAGCGCGATTGGCGCTCGGCACAGGGCCAGTGGGGCAAGTGCACCGGCGCGTGCAGGCAATGCTGCACGCCATGGATGACGACTGGGGCCTGGAGGCTGTTCACGTTGAGCAATCCCTTGACGCGAAGAATGCGTTCGCCGTGGCATCTTAGCAGCATCGACAACCAGACCCCGAAGCCGATCCAGTCCAGCGGCTGATCGAAGGTCAGGCAGCACACCTGGGCCTCGCCGTGGGGCGTGGCCTGGCCGTGCGGACGATGCAATTGCCAACGGGCCACCTCGACTTCAGGCGTGGCGCCACGCAGGCCCTCGCCCAACAATAATTGATCGCCACTGAGCACGTCGTAGGTGTCGAGCAACGGCACCCCCGGGTTCAACGCTTGCAGCCGCTGACGCAACGCGCTGACAGCCGGCGCAGCGACCTGATCGGTCTTGCTCAGCAGCAGGCGGTCCGCGGCGGCTACCTGGGCCAGCCACTCCGGATGGATGCGCGCCTGCAACTCGGCGTGACAGGCGTCGACCAGCGTCACCACCAAGCCGACATGGAAGCGTCCGCGCAATTGCACGTCGTTGTTGAGTGTCGCCAGGATCGGCGCCGGATCGGCCAGCCCGGTCGTCTCCAGGATCACCCGTCGAAAAGCCGGGATCTCGCCCCGGTCACGCCGCGCCAGCAGATCGAGCAACGCGTCTTTCAACTCGCCGCGAATGGAGCAGCAGACGCATCCACTGGGCAACAGCACCGTGTCCGGCGCCACCTCCTGGACCAACAAGTGATCGATGCCGATATCGCCGAACTCATTGATCAGCAGCGCTGTGTCGCCGAGGCTTTCGTCTTGCAGCAGCCGGTTGAGCAAGGTGGTCTTGCCGCTGCCGAGAAACCCGGTCACGACGTTCAGGGCGATGCTCATGAGGCCGACTCCAAAGACTGGAGCAGGGCCGGATCGAGAGGATCCGCCGCGCGGCCCGTCATCGACTCGGCCAGGCTCCATAGCTGATCGAGCCCACTGGCCAGTTCCTGCCGCCCGGTGGCGCCCAGCAGCAAATACGCCGTGCCCTGGAAATCTTCGACCTTGAGCCGTAACGGCGCCAACACCCGGTTAATCGCTGAAATCCGCCGCAACCGTTCGCGACGACGGGGCAGCCCGTCACCCAGCGGATCGCTCCAATGCACGTCTTCGCCCAATAGACCGCACAAGCCACACATGCTTCAGCACTCCTTCATGGCATGACGTCGCCGGCGTTCGGGCCCAGGGTTTGCCCCACGAACAGGTTGCCTCCCGGGTCACTGGCCAGCAGCACGGCGGTGGGCGCCACTTCCGTGGCCAGGCCGAAGCGTCGCAAAGGCAGTTCGGCGGACTTGGCCTGTTTCCAACTTTCACTGATGCCGGCCACCAGCGGTGTTTCGATTGGTCCGGGGGCGATGGCATTGACCAGCACGTTGTCGGCGGCCACCTCCAGGGCCAGTGACTTGGTAAAGCCGATCACCCCGGCCTTGGCCGCCGCGTAGTGGCTGAGCTCGGCCCCGCCCTTGATGCCCAATTGCGAGGCGACATTGATGATCCGCCCCCAGCGCTGCGCCAGCATATGGGGCAAGGCTCGCTGGCTGGCGATGAACACGCTGGTCAAGTCGACCCGGAGCATGTCGCTCCACATGTCGATGCTCAGCTCGGTGCAACGTGCCTGGGTCAGCATGCCAGCATTGTTGACCAGGATATCGATACCGCCGAACTGCTCGACGCACGCATCGACCCCAGCCTGGGCCCCTTCGACCGTGCCGACGTCGGCCACGCACTCGTACGCTTCGACCGCCAACGCGCGACAGTCCTGTGCAATGACGGACAAGCGTTGCCCATCGCGATCGGTCAGCACCAGGCGCGCGCCTTGCGCGGCATAAGCCCGCGCGATGGCGGCACCGATGCCGCTGCCGGCGCCGGTGATCACGGCGCGGCGGTTGAACAGTTGTTGCATGGGACTATCCTCCAGATCCAGGGCAAACAGGGATGGCCATCACTGAAAACAAAACCCGTGACGCCCGGCTTCAATCCGGCCAACGCACGGTCAGGCCGCCGTCGATGATGATGCTCTGGCCCGTCAGGTAGCTGGACTCATCGCCGGTCAAGAACCGCACCAGCGACGCCACCTCATCGGCGCGGCCGACGCGCCCCAGCGGAATCGCCCGGGACGCCTTGGCCAGGCCTTCGGGGCCGAGGGAGTTTTTGCTGTCCAAGGACTGCGGCGTCTCGATCAGGCCCGGGATCACCGCATTGCAGCGAATGCCCTGCCCAGCCAACTCCACCGCCAGCGAACGGCATAGGCCTGGCACACCGGCCTTGGCCGCGGCGTAATGAGAATGGTCCTGCCAGCCATACACGCCGCCGGCGATCGAAGAAATCGCCACCAACGCACCGCCCTCGGTCATATAGCGAACGCTGGCGCGGAAGGTGCGCATCACCCCGGTCAGATCGACATCGAGCATGGCGTTCCAGGCCTCGTCGCTCATTTCCAACAGCGGCGCACGGCGTAGCAGGCCGGCGTTGGCCACCGCGTAATCAAGGCGCCCGAAGGTGCTGAATGCCTGCTCGGCCAGGTGATCCACCGAACGACTGTCGGTGACGTCCAGTGGCAGCATCAGGCATTCGCCACCCAACGCCTCGATCTGCTGGCGGGTGTCTTGCGGGTCGTGGGGGTCCGCCGGCAAGTAGCCCGCGGCCACCGCCACACCGTGACGGGCATACGCCACGGCCAACGCCTGGCCGATGCCGCTGGCGGCACCGGTAATCAATGCAACTCTACGGGTCATGAGGAGCCTCCTTATTTCACGGTTTCCGGACGGACGTGGCGCGCCGCGAACATCAGCGCGCCAGAGAGGAAACAAGGCAGCGCGCCGAAGTACAGCGCCGAGGTCTGCCAGTTGCCGCCTGCCGCCAGCACCTGGGTGGCACCGAACCCGGCCACCACCGCGCCGATCGGCCCCATGGCATGGATAATCGCGCCGCCCGTGGCGCGGATGCTGGTGGGGAAACTCTCGCCGATGAAGAACAGCGCCGCCGAGTAGGGACCGATCAGGAAGAACAGACCCAGGCTGTAAAGACCGACCACCATCGGCAGGTTGCTCGGCCCGTAGAGCATGCCGGCAAACGACAGCCCGCCCAGCATCCAGCCCAACGCGATGACATTGCGCCGGCCGATCTTGTCGCCCATCCAGCCATGGCTCAGGTAACCGCAGTAGCCCACCAGGTTGGAGAGCACCAGGATGATCAACGAGTTTTCGAAGGAGATATGGTGCACGCTGACGATCACCGTGGTGCCGAGCACGCTGAACACCTGGATCGCCGCCCAATTGAGCAGGATCGCCGCACCGATCACCAGTGTCGCGCGCCGCGACGTGCCGCGAAAGGCCGACGCGAGGCCGGCCTTGCTGTGTTCCTCATAGTCGACGCCGTAGGTGGACGCCACTGCCTGGGCGTCGGCGACCGCGCCGCTTTTGCGCAACTGGCCGATACGCTGGTGAATCTGGAACTGCGGGCTTTCCTTGAGCTTGCGCGCCATGATCGCAATGACGATGGCCGGGATCGCCGCAAAGATAAAACAGCCCTGCCAGCCGATGGTCGGCAGCAACACGGCGGTCAATCCGGCGGCGGTCAGCGCGCCCACCGGCCAGCCACCCTGTACCAGGCTGTAGATGAAGCCACGTCGCTTGGCCAGCCTCGGGTCATCGGAGGCGGCGTAAAGCTCGCTCAGGTAGGTGGCATTGACGGTCTCCTCGGCGTAACCCAACCCGCCCAGAGAACGGATCAGGATCAACGGCGATTTGCCCCAGGCACCGCCGATGGCCGTCAGTGCCGAACAGATCGCCGCGCCGCTGACGGTGAAGATGATCCCCATGCGCCGGCCCAAGCGGTCCACCAGCGGGCCGATGGCCAACGCCACCACCACCGTGCCGACCGCCACCCAGGTGGCGATTTCGGCCTGCTCGACTTCACTCCAATTGAAGTGCCGGCCGATTTCCGGCAACAACGTGCCGAACAGAATGAAGTCGTAGACCGCAAATACCCAGGCAAAAAAAGCGATCCAGGTGGCGAAGCGCACCTGGGCCGAGGTCAATTGCTCGGGCTTCCAGCCAGTCAGGTCGAGTTTGTTGTAGATGGACATGAGAACACGCCTCGAATAAATGCCGGATCAGCGGCTGCGGGGGTTGCGACGAATGAAATCGTCGGCAATTTCATCGAACGTGACGAAGCGCACGCCGGCATGGCCCTGGATGTGTTCGATCAGGCGCTCCAGCATCAGCAGCACCTGCGGGCGCCCGGAGACGTCGGGGTGGATCGTCATGGTGAACACGGCATGCTCGTGTTCGCGATAGACCCAGTCGAACTGGTCGCGCCACATCTCTTCGAGGTGCCGCGGGTTGACGAAACCGTGGCTGTTGGGCGACTTCTTGATGAACATCATCGGTGGCAGATCGTCGAGGTACCAATTCGCAGGGATCTCCACCAGATCGGTTTCCTGGCCACGCACCAGCGGTTTCATCCAGGTGTCCGGGTGCTGGCTGTAGTCGATCTTGGTCCAGCTGTCGCCGACGCGAACGTAGTAGGGGTGGAAGTCGTTGTGCATCAGGCTGTGGTCGTACTTGATGCCTTTCTTGAGCAGCAGCTCGTTGGTCACTTTGCTGAACTCCCACCAGGGCGCGACATAGCCGGTAGGCCGCTTGCCGGTCACCTGGGTAATCAACTCGATGGATTTATCGAGCACCGCCTCTTCCTGCTGTGGGGTCATCGCGATGGGGTTTTCGTGGCTATAGCCGTGCACGCCGATCTCGTGGCCCGCATCCGCCACGGCTTTCATCTGCTCGGGGAAGGTCTCCAGGGAATGCCCGGGGATAAACCAGGTGGTGCGCAGGCCGTAGCGTTCGAACAACTTGAGCAGCCGCGGCGAGCCGACTTCACCGGCAAACAGGCCGCGGGAAATATCGTCGGGTGAGTCTTCACCGCCGTAGGAGCCGAGCCAGCCCGCCACGGCGTCGACATCGACTCCAAATGCACAAAGAATATCTTTAGCCATGATCGGCCTCCGGTTGTGGTGGTGGTTCAAACATCAATAGGAATTGGCCAGCGTCGCTTCGACCGAGCGCGCGACTCGCAGGAGCCGCGCATCCTCGCCTTGGGGCACGCTGAGCAGCAGGCCGGTGGGCAGCCCCTGGCTGTCACGGCCGCTGGGCAGGTTGACACCGGGCATGTCGAGCAAACTGCCGGGCATCGTCAGGCTCAGGGTGGCGAGATTGGTACGGACAAACAGTTCGTCGTCGGTCTCCAAAGGCGCCAGCGGCGGGGCGACATGGGCCACGGTCGGCGTGATCAGCACCGCCCCGTCGAGTTCCTCGACGAGTTGGCGTTGCAAGGTCGATCGCGCGTCGTAAAGCTTGAGCACTTGGCTGGCGGTCATGGGCCGCGCCGCTTCGAGACGCCGGCGTACCCGCGGGTCGAGACGTTCGGCATCGGCGCTGTCGAGCAAGGCCTCATGCAAGGCGAACGCCTCGGCGGCCCCCAGCCAGCCGTGGTCGCGGATCAGCGCGAGGCTAGCCTGGAAAGCCGGCAATGGCCGAATCTCCACCAACGCCCCAGCGGTGCGCAGCGCCTGGACACCGGCCAGCACATTGGCCCGCACCGCGGCCTCGACACGGGCATCCTCCAGCACCGCTTGCTCGACCCAGAAACGCTGCCCGGCCAGGCTGCGCACCGGTGGCGCTTGTCGTGGGTCGCGCCCCTGAAGCAGTTCGTCGATCATCCAGGCGTCACGCACGCTGCGAGTCAACGGGCCGATGCTGTCGATGCTGTGGGCCAGAGGAAATACCCCATCGCGACTGTAACGACGAGAACTGGCGCGAAACCCCACCAAAGCGTTGAAAGCCGCCGGGATGCGGATCGAACCGGCGGTATCGGTACCCATGGCGATCGGCACGATGCCCGTCGCGACCGCCACCGCCGAACCGCTGGAGGAGCCGCCGGGGATCCGCGGTTGTGCATCGCTGAACGGGTTGACCGGCGTGCCAAAGTGCGGGTTGAGGCCGAGCCCTGAATAGGCGAACTCGCTGAGGTTGGTCTTGCCCAGGCAGACCATGCCGGCCCGGCTGAGCAGGCTGACACTGGCCGCGTCCAGCAACGCGGGCGGTGCGTTCCGGCGCACCGCCGCTGCCGCGGTGGTGACACTGCCGGCCACGTCGAACAAGTCCTTCCAGGCCAACGGTACACCGTCGAAGCCGCTCAACGGTTGCCCGGCACGCCAGCGCGCCGCCGAGGCCTGCGCTTCACGCCGGGCCCGGGCGTCGGTCAGCGACACGAACACGTGTTCGGCGCGAGCGGCTTGCCCCAGCGCTTGTTCCAGCACCTGGACCGGATCGGTGCGCCCTGAGGCGAAGGCTTCGGCAAGTGCAATGGCATCCAGCGAGGAAAATGGGCTCATGGGCTGCGGCATCCAAAAAACGTATCTATTATTAAAATGTACATTTTTTATGGAGCAGATTCCGTGCCAGCTACGCTTGCACAATCCATAGCTGCCGAACGCCAAAGCTCCCATAGAGGCTGGAACCATCGGCTTAGAGCTGCGTGGATGACTTGGATGAGCGGGGGCCTGGCCAATGTCCGGATGGCATGCTTATCTAATGTATATTTTTATAAAAGATACATTTAGGTGCATAAAAGTAACGTTTTGATGGAGCGAGCCCCACAAAAGGGCGCGCCATGTGACCCTCAGTGACACAGGACACTGTGAGAGAATCCCTCCATCGCCGTCATGCCCAGAGGAATCGATGAAAGCAGCGCCAGCCCAAGACCCGCGCACCGCGTCTCGCTACGCAATGATTCATCAGGTATTGCGTGATGCAATCACCGAGGGCACCGCACTGCAGGGCTTGGTGTTACTGGAAGCACCGCTGGCGGAGCTGTTCGGCACCAGTCGTGTGCCGGTACGCAAGGCGCTGGATTTGTTGCACGAAGAGCGGTTGATCAGCCGTTTTGACGGGCGTGGGTACTTGATCAATCCCCTGGGCCTGGACATCGAGCCGCTGCGCCTGCCCTTGAGCCATGTTCACCTTGGCCTGGCGCATGGCGAAAAACGAGTGGACACGCGACCACTGGGCGAGCGGATCCACGAAGAAATCGGCAGCGCGTTGCTGACCTGCATTACCTTCGGCCACTACCGCCTCGATGAACAAGCCGCCGCCGAGCATTACGGCGTGAGCCGGGCCGTGGTGCGAGAAGCCTTGATGCGCCTGAGGGACCGGGGCTTGCTGGAAAAAGAGCCCTACTCGCAGTGGCTGGCCGGCCCGCTCACGGCCCGGGAAGTCACCGAAGATTATGAATTGCGCGCCTGCCTGGAGCCCGAAGCGCTACGTCAAAGTGCGCCAGGGCTGAGCCGCGAGCAACTGCAAGCCATGCTGGAACGGGTAACCCAAGCGCAACAGGCTGAGCATTGCCCGGAAGAGACGATCCAGCGCATCGAGGAGGACCTGCACCAGCACTGCCTCAGCGGCCTGCAAAATCGCAAAATGGCAGCACTGATTCGCCAGGCCCAAAGCCCGATGATCATCAGCCGGATTTTCTCCCGGCTGCTGGGGATCGGCGCGGACCCCGCCATGCTGGCCGAGCACCGCCTGATCCTGGAACTGTTGCTACACGGTGCCTTCGACGCCGCCGCGTTGAACCTCAAGGAGCATTTGCAACGCGCCCGGCAACGCATGTTGCAACGCCTCAAGGTGCTATCGGTCGTGCCGGAGCAGGACTTGCCGCCCTACCTGAGCAAAATCAGCTGATCGCCCACGGTCGGCGGCCAGCCCTCAGCTTTCCAGCAATCCATGCAACTCCACGAACTGCTGGGTCAGCTTGTGCCGCGGGTCAAGGTGGATCAGCGGCAGGCTGGCCTGGTGGGATTCGCGCATGCGCACCGAGCTGCTCAGGTACACCGGCAGTACCGGCAGGCCTTCGGCGATTAGTTCGTCGAGAATCTGCTGCGGCAGGCTGGCACGGGCCTGGAACTGGTTGACCACGATGCCTTCGACTTCCAGGCCTTCGTTATGGTCATCCTTGAGTTCTTCAATTTCCGCCAGCAGGCCGTACAAGGCCTGACGGGAGAAGCTGTCGCAGTCAAAGGGAATCAGCACCCGATCAGCGGCGATCAAGGCTGAAACCGCATAGAAATTCAGCGCTGGCGGGGTGTCCAGGTAAATCCGGTCGTAATCCTCCTCCAACTCTTCGAGCAATTTGCGCAGCTTGTTGATCTTGTGCTTCGCCTCGAGCTTGGGCTGCAGGTCCGTCAGCTCCGCCGTGGCGGTGATCACGTGCAGGTTGTCGAACGGCGTTTCGTAGATATCCACCTTGTTCTTTTTCGAGAAAGGCCCGGACGACAGGGTCTGCTTGAAAAAGTCGGCAATGCCCATGGGGATATCGTCGCCGGTCAGGCCAGTCAGGTATTGAGTGGAATTGGCCTGGGCATCCAGGTCCACCAACAGCGTGCGATAGCCCTCGCTGGCGCTGACTGCCGCCAGATTGCAGGCGATGCTGGACTTGCCCACGCCACCTTTCTGATTGAACACCACACGCCGCATGTCAAAACCTCCGTGTATCAAAGATTCCCGAGTGTAGTAGGCCGCGACACTGCTTAGCTACCTTCTGCGTAGAAGGACTACAGCAACAGTGGCTTTTCCAACGATTCAGACGTCAATCGTGCCCGGATAAAGACAGAAACAACCGACAGACAAGCCCGCGACAATCGCAATAATGGTCCAAGCCAGGCATCGAGTGGACCGACTCGTACATTTTGCCGGGCAAAATGTAACCAGTATTTGCTACAAGCCAACCGCACCGGGATAATGCGCGCCACTTGGGTCGCAAGGCCATGCAGGGTAGGACGCGGGTCAAACCACTGAACCGTGACAATAAAGCCCCGCAGGGGTGGGATGAGTCTTGATCAATTTCAGTATCGCCCAATGGCGCGCATGGGCCCCTGGGCTCGAAAGCGTGGACGACTGGCAGGCCTGGAGCCGACAGCCGGTTGTATTGCCGGCCAGCGATGCCGCCCCTGACGTATCGTTCCTGCCCGCCATGCAGCGTCGTCGCCTCAGCCGCCTGGCGCGGATGGCTTTCAGCGTCGGCTGGCCACTGGCCGAGGGCCAGCCGAACCTACCGTTGGTCTTTATTTCCCGCCACGGCGAAACCCCGCGCACTTTCGAGATTCTCAAGGACCTGGCGGCTGACCAGCCCTTGTCGCCCACCCAGTTCAGCCTGTCGGTGCACAACGCCGTGATCGGCCTGTGGTCGATCATGCGCGGCGAAACCAGCGAAATGACCGCCCTGGCCGCCACCGGCGACGGCTTGGAACACGGCGTGCTGGAGGCCGCCGCCTTGTTGAACGAAGGCGCGCCGGCGGTGTTGCTGGTGATCACCGAAGAACAACCGCCGCAAGTCTACGCACCGTGGGTCGATGACGTGCCTTTCCCCTATGCCGTGGGCCTGCTGCTGACGCCGGGCGACGACTGGCAACTGGAGCTGTCCGCGCAGGCCGGCCAACGATCCGGCGGCGACTGGCCCCATGCCCTGGACCTGTTGCGTACCCTGCTGAATAACGAAACCACCTGCCAACATGCCTGGAAGAATCGTGTATGGAACTGGCAACGCAACCGGTGACCGGTAAACATCGCGACGCCTATTACTGGCGCCTGGTCGCGACCGCCGCAAGCTTCGCCCTGTTCGGGCTGGGCGGGCTGTGCCTGCGCTTGCTGGTTTTTCCGTTGCTGGCCTGGCTGCCCGGCGATGCCCAGGCCCACCGACAGAGGGCTCGTCGCACCGTCGGGCGGTTGTTCTGGTTCTTTATCCGGTTCATGGCCCGTACCGGCGTGCTCACCTACCAGATCGATGGCGCCGAACGGCTCGGGCGCCCCGGGCAGATGATCATTGCCAATCATCCCTCGCTGATCGACGTGGTGTTCCTGATCGGGCTGGTGCCCAACGCCAACTGCGTGGTCAAGCAAAGCCTGTGGGACAACCCCTTTACCCGTGGTCCATTGCGTTCAACCCAGTACATCAGCAACGACGGCAGCATGGACATGCTCGATGCCGCCAGCGATACCCTGCAAGATGGCCAGACGCTGATCGTGTTTCCCGAAGGGACTCGCACCCAGCCAGGCCAGGTGCCGGCCTTTCATCGGGGGGCCGCGGCCATCGCCCTGCGGGGTGCGAAAATCCTCACGCCCGTCACGATCAAGGTCAACCCCACGACCCTGACCAAGGCCGAACCCTGGTATCGCATCCCCCGACGCCGCGTTCACTTCAGTTTTCACGTCGGGGCCGATATAGATCCACAGGCGTTCGCCGCGCTCGGCCCGCCACCCCAGGCTTCGCGCAGGCTCAACGATTTCTTGCATCACTATTTCATCAAGGAGCTCGCCGAAGATGAGCGATCTGCACCGTGACATCAAACAGCTGATCATCGACGCCCTCGGCCTGGAAGACATCGGCATCGACGACATCGGCGACCACCAGACCCTGTTCGGCGAAGGCCTGGGCCTGGATTCGGTGGATGCCCTGGAGCTAGGCCTGGCGATCCAGAAGGAGTACGGCATCAAGATCGACGCCGACGCCAAGGACACTCGTAACCATTTCAGCAATGTGGCAAGCCTTGCGGCCTTCGTCACTGCAAAACGCCCCTGAGACCGGACCATGCAAACTCGTGACGACATTTTCAACACTCTGCGTGACGCCCTGGTCGAGCTCTTCGAGCTGGACCCAGAGCGCGTGACGCTGGAATCGAACCTGTACCAGGACCTGGAAATCGACAGCATCGATGCGGTTGACCTGATCGACCACATCAAACGCCAGACCGGCAAGAAAATCGCCGCCGAAGAGTTCAAGTCGGTGCGCACCGTCAATGACGTGGTCGAGGCGGTCTATCGACTGGTTCAACCGGCCGCATGACCCGGCTGATTGGCCTCGGCCTGCTGCTGGCAGGCCTGCTGTACCCCTTTGCGGTGTATTTCGGCATGGAGCATTTCGCCCCGTGGCAGTTCGGGCTGCTGCTGGGTAGCCTGTGGCTGGCCCGGGCGTTGCTAGGCAAGGGCGGTGACGGCAGCCGCTGGATGGCGACCACGGCGATCGTGTTTTGCGGGTTGCTCGCGCTGTTCAACAGCCCGCTCCTGCTGCGTTGGTACCCGGTGCTGATCAGCGGGTTCATGCTTGGGCTGTTTGCACTGAGCCTGAAATACGGCCCGCCAATGATCGAACGCCTGGCCCGCCTGCGCGAACCGCAGCTGCCGGCCAAGGCGGTGGTCTATACGCGTCAGGTCACGGTAGCCTGGAGTGTGTTTTTCCTGTGTAACGGTTTGCTCGCCGCCGCCCTGACCCTGTGGGCGCCGCTGAGCTGGTGGATGTTGTACACCGGCCTGATTTCCTACGGATTGATGGGGCTGCTGTTTGCCATTGAATGGCTCATACGACAACGGGTAAGAGGCCGCCCATGAATTGGATAACACTTGAGCGGATGTTGCTCAGGGCTCAACCGGAACGCGCCGTCGCGGTCGCTCCGGCGCTGGATCATTCGCAACTGCGGGACGCGGCGTTGCGCCTGGCGGCCGGCCTGCAAGCCCGGGGCGTGCGCCAGGTGGCGGTGCACCTGGAAGATGCAGCCGACCTGGCCATCGCCCTGCTCGGTGCCTGGCACGCCGGCACGCGCGTCCTGCTTCCCGCCGACCTGCAAGCGCAGACACGCCAGCGCTGGGCGCCGGAGGTAGACCTGTGGCTGACCGACCAGCCCGGCGACACCCATCCCGACGACGTGCAACACGCGCCGATGGATGCCGCCGAACTGGACCTCGATCACTGCTGGCTGAGCCTGTGCACCTCCGGCTCCAGCGGCGAGCCCAAGCGCATCGAGAAAACCCTGCGGCAGTTGAGTAACGAAGTCCAGGCCCTGGAACAGCTGTGGGGCGCCGACCTGGGCCCGGCCTGCATGATCGGCAGCGTTGCCACCCAGCATATCTACGGGTTGCTGTTCCGAGTGCTGTGGCCGCTGTGCGCCGGGCGTCCGTTCGGACGCAGGCAATTGGCGTTCCCCGAAGACCTGCAACGCGCCAGCCGCGAGCAACCGGTGTTCGCCTGGGTCGCCAGCCCGGCGTTGCTCAAGCGCATGGGCGATAACCTCGACTGGCCGGCCCTGAGCAGCGTGCGCCGGGTGTTCTCCTCCGGCGGCGCCTTGCCAACCGAGGCCGCGCAAAGCTTGCAGCGACGGCTGGGACAATGGCCGACGGAAATTTTCGGCAGCTCGGAAACCGGCGGTATCGCCTGGCGCCAGGGTGACCCATGGTGGCAGCCCTTTGCCGACGTCGAGCTGAGCCAGGACAGCGACGGCGCCTTGCTGATCGCTTCGCCCTATCTGCCCGCCGGGCATGTGGAACACACCGCCGACGCGGCGCGCATCGCCGAAGATGGGCGCTTCGAGCTGCTCGGGCGACTGGACCGTATCGTCAAGCTCGAAGAGAAGCGCATCTCCCTGCCCATGCTCGAACAGGCGCTGGTGGCCCACGACTGGGTCAGCGAAGCGCGGCTGGGCGTGGTGCAGGAGAATCGCGCCTCCCTCGGCGCGCTGCTGGTGCTGAGCGAAGCTGGCCTGCGAGCCTTGCGCAACCAGGGTCGACGGGCCGTGACCGAGGGCCTGCGCCGGCACCTGAGCGAACATTGCGAAACCCTGGCCCTGCCACGGCGCTGGCGCTGGCTGCGGCAGTTGCCGCTCAACGCCCAGGGCAAGCTGCCCCAGGCCGAGGTCGAGGCGCTGCTGATGGCGCCACGCCCCAAAGCCCCCGACGTGCTGGAGCAAGTCGAAACCGACGGTGAGTGGAACCTGCGCCTGGTCGTGCCGCCTGACCTTGCGTACTTCAGCGGCCACTTCCCCACCGCTCCGGTATTGCCCGGCGTGGTACAGGTCGACTGGGCCTTGAGCCTGGGCCGCCAACTGCTGGACCTGCCGCCCCGGTTCGTCGGCATGGAGGTGCTGAAATTCCAGCAACTGGTTCGCCCCGGTGACGACATCCAACTGCACCTGCGCTTCGACCGCGAGCGCGGCAAGCTGTACTTTGCCTACCGCAATGCGACGGCGGCCTGTTCCAGCGGGCGGATTGTGTTGGGGGAAAACAATGCCTAGGCCTGCAATCAAATCCCAGTGGCGAGGGAGCTTGCTCCCGCTCGAGCGCGCAGCGCTCGCCCAGCGTTCTCAAACACAGGGGCCTGCTTCGCAGCCCAGCGGGAGCAAGCTCCCTCGCCACAATAAGCTTCCTGGTGACAATGGATCGATGGAGGACAGGCAAGATGCATAGCCCCTGCGCCGTCATCCCGGTCTACAACCACGAAACCGCCATCTCGGCGGTGGTCCAGGCGTTGCTCGCCAACGGCCTGCCCTGCGTGCTGGTGGATGACGCCAGCAACCCGGCATGTGCCGCCGTACTGGAACGGCTGGCCGAGGGCGAGCAGGTGCATCTGGTCAGGCTCGCCGTCAACCAGGGCAAGGGCGGCGCGGTGATGACCGGCTTGCGGGAAGCGGCGCGCCTGGGTTTCAGCCACGCCTTGCAGGTGGACGCCGACGGGCAGCACGACCTGGGCGACGTGAAGACCTTCATCGAGCAATCCCGTGCCCACCCGGACGCAGTGATCTGCGGCTATCCGCACTACGACGCCAGCGTGCCGAAAGGTCGCCTGTACGCGCGCTACCTGACCCACGTCATGGTCTGGATCAACAGCCTGTCCCTGCAAATCCGCGACTCGATGTGCGGCTTTCGGGTCTACCCCTTGGCACCGACCCTGGCGCTGATCGACTCGGCCAATATCGGCAAGCGCATGGATTTCGACTCGGACATCCTGGTGCGCCTGGCCTGGCGCAATCAGCCGATGCACTGGCTGCACACCCGGGTCCATTACCCTCGGGACGGCGTTTCGCACTTTCGCCTGTTCCACGACAACGTGCTGATTTCCAGCATGCACACCCGGCTGTTCTTCGGCATGCTGGTGCGCGCGCCCCTGATTCTCTGGCGACGGTGGCGGGCATGAGCCTTCAGACAGACAAGCAACATTGGGCCGACCGCCAGGAGCGCGGCAGTTTCTGGCTGATGAAACTCACCGCGCTCGCCGCCAAGGTGCTCGGCCGACGCTTGCTGACCCCGGTGCTGTACGGCATCGTCCTGTACTTTTTCATTTTCGGCCGCAGCGCGCGCCAGGCGGCCTGGCAATACCAGCAGCGCCTGGCCGACTGGAGCGCGCGCCCCGAACTGCGTCCTACCCGCTGGCGGGTGTTCGGGCAGTTCATGGCGTTCGCCGATTCCTTGCTCGACAAGCTCGACGTGTGGAACGGCAAGCTGAGCATCGACCAGATCGAAATCGTCGACCCGGCGCTGCTGCGCAATCACCTGCGCGATACCCGCGGGCAGATGCTGGTGGGCGCGCACCTGGGCAACCTGGAGATGTGCCGGGCCCTGGCCGAACTGGGCGAGAAAGTGACCATGAACGTGCTGGTGCACACCAAGCACGCCGAGCAGTTCAACCGTTTGCTGGGCGAGGCCGGTGCCACGCACTTGCGGCTGATCCAGGTCAGTGAGCTGAACCCGGTGATCATGCTGCAACTGAGCGAGCGCCTGGAGCGTGGCGAGTGGCTGGCGATTGCCGGCGACCGCGTGCCACTGCACGGCGGACGCAGCGTGATCGTGGACTTCATGGGCCACCCCGCGGCATTCCCCCAGGGGCCCTGGTTGCTGGCCGGCCTGCTGAAATGCCCGGTCAACCTGCTGATGTGCCTCAAGCAGGATGGGCGCTATCGCGTCACCCTCGAACCCTTCGTCGAGGCCGTGGTGTGGAAACGCAACGACCGCGAGCAAGTGATCGCCCATTGGGCCGGCCACTATGCCGAGCGCCTGGCGCAGTACTGCCTCCAAGGCCCCCAACAGTGGTTCAACTTTTACCCTTTCTGGAAGACCGATGACGATGCCCACTCTTGAGCCGGTAACCTTCGGCGAACGCCCCCTGCGCATCGAAGATGTGCTGGCCCTGGCCAACCGTCAGGCCCCGACGCAGTTGCAGGATGACCCGGCGTTCCGCCAGCGCATCGCCAAGGGTGCGCAATTCCTCGATTCCTTGCTGGACAAGGAAGGCGTGATCTACGGCGTGACCACCGGCTACGGTGACTCTTGCGTGGTGGCGGTGCCGCTGCACCATGTCGAGGCCCTGCCGCGTCACCTGTACACGTTCCACGGCTGTGGCCTGGGCAAGCTGCTGGACGCCCAGGCCACCCGCGCGGTGCTGGCGGCGCGCTTGCAGTCGCTGTGCCACGGCGTGTCCGGGGTGCGGGTGGAACTGCTGGAGCGGCTCCAGGCCTTTCTCGAACACGACATCCTGCCGCTGATCCCGGAAGAAGGCTCGGTGGGCGCCAGCGGTGACCTGACGCCACTGTCCTATGTGGCGGCCACGTTGTCCGGCGAACGGGAAGTGATGTTCCGCGGCGAGCGGCGCCTGGCCGCCGATGTGCACCGTGAGTTGGGCTGGACCCCACTGGTGCTGCGGCCCAAGGAAGCCCTGGCGCTGATGAACGGCACCGCTGTGATGACCGGCCTGGCCTGCCTGGCCTTCGCCCGGGCCGACTACCTGCTGCAACTGGCGACCCGTATCACCGCGTTGAACGTCGTCGCCCTGCAAGGCAACCCGGAACATTTCGACGAGCGCCTGTTCGCCGCCAAGCCACACCCAGGGCAAATGCAGGTCGCCGCGTGGCTGCGCAAGGACCTGGCGATCGACGCGCCGACGGCGCCGCTGCATCGCTTGCAGGATCGTTATTCCCTGCGCTGCGCGCCCCATGTACTCGGCGTGCTGGCCGACAGCCTGGGCTGGCTGCGTTCGTTCATCGAGACCGAACTCAACAGCGCCAACGACAATCCGATCATCGACGCCGAAGCCGAGCGCGTGCTCCACGGCGGGCATTTCTACGGCGGGCATATCGCCTTCGCCATGGACAGCCTGAAGAACCTGGTGGCCAACGTCGCGGATTTGCTGGATCGGCAACTCGCGCTGCTGGTGGACGAGCGCTACAACCATGGCCTGCCGAGCAACCTGTCCGGCGCCAGCGCCGAGCGGGCGATGCTCAACCATGGCTTCAAGGCCGTGCAGATCGGCACCAGCGCCTGGACCGCCGAAGCCCTGAAAAACACCATGCCGGCCAGCGTCTTCTCGCGCTCCACCGAATGTCACAACCAGGACAAGGTGAGCATGGGCACCATCGCCGCCCGGGACGCGATCCGCGTGCTGGAGCTGACCGAACAAGTCGCTGCCGCCACGCTGCTGGCGGCCAACCAGGGTGTATGGTTGCGCAGTCGCGGCGAAGACGCGCGGCCCCTGCCGCCGGCCCTGGCCGCCATGCACCAGCAACTGGCCGAGGATTTCGCCCCGGTCATCGAAGATCGCGCCCTGGAAGGCGAACTGCGCCTGTGCCTGCAACGCATCGCCGAACAACATTGGAGGCTGCATGCGTAGCCAAGGCGTTCTGCACGTCGACACCCACATCGTGGTGCCGTTTTTCGACGTCGATTCGATGAACGTGGTCTGGCACGGCCACTACGTCAAATACCTGGAAGTGGCCCGCTGTGCGCTGCTCGACCTGATCGGCCACAACTACAACGACATGCTCGAATCCGGCCATGCCTGGCCGGTCATCGACCTGCAACTGCGCTACGTGCGCAGCGCCGTGTTCGGCCAGGCCCTGACCGTGCGTGCCAGCCTGGTGGAATGGGAAAACCGGCTGAAGATCAATTACCTGATCAGCGACGCAGCCACCGGCGAGCGCCTGACCCGCGCCAGTTCGGTGCAAGTGGCCGTGGACATCGCCAGCCGCGAAATGCTGCTGGCCTCGCCCCGGGTCTTTGTCGAAGCCGTCGAAAGGAAACTGCCATGAAGCGTTTGTCGATCTGCCTGCTGTTGTGTTGCCTGGCGCCGTTGGCCCAGGCCTTCGACCTGCAGCAATTGAGCGACCAACTGGCCCGCCCGGAGGTGATCCACGGCCAGTTCATCCAGGAAAAACACCTGCGCGCCCTGCCCCAACCCCTCACCAGCAAGGGCCGCTTCGTACTGGCAAAAAACCACGGCCTGCTGTGGCTGCTGCAAACCCCGCTGCAACAGGACTACCGCATCACCGCCCAAGGCATCGCCCGACGGGACGGCAATGCCTGGCAGATGTTGCCGAACAAGAGCGCCGGCGCCGAGCAGAACCGCCTGTTCCTGGCAGTATTGCAAGGCGACAGCAGTGGCTTGCAACGAGATTTCGAACTGAGCCTGTCGGGCGAACCGCAGCAGTGGAAGCTCACCCTGACCCCGCGCTCGGTGCTGCTCAAGCAGGTCTTCAAGCAGATCAACATCGACGGCGGCGAACTGGTCCAGCGCATCGAACTGCTGGAAACCCAGGGCGACAGCACCGTACTGCGCATGCAGGACAGCACCAGCGCACAGCCCTTGAGCGAAACGGAGCAACATGATTTTGCCGAGTGAACGGATGCTGCCACGGCTGTTCCTGATCCTGCTGCTGGCCGTGCTCGCGCTCGCCGGCTGGCAGTGGCGCAACGGCGCGCCGCTGTCGGCCAACCTCATGGAGCTGGTGCCGGGCACATCACCCGATGCCCTGGAGCTGGTCGCTGAACAACGCATGCAGGAACCGTTGAATCGCGAGGTGCTGGTGCTGGTCGGTCATGCCGATCGCCAGCAAGCCATCGCCCTGGCGCAAACCCTGGGCGAGCAATGGCAGGCCAGCGGCCTGTTCGACAAGGTGCAGTGGACATTGCAGGCCGACTTGCCGGCGCTGCGTACGCAACTGCTCAACGGGCGGTTGGCGATGCTCTCGGCGGCGGACCGGCAGCAACTGATCGAACAGCCCCAGGCGTTCATCCAGCAACGGGTGCAGGCCCTGTTCGACCCGTTCAGCGGCTTCAGCCTGGTGCCGAACCAGGACGATTGGCTGGGCCTAACCGGGCGCATCCAGAACAGCCAGCCCCAACGCGGCGCGATCAAATTCGACATCGGCAGCGGCGCGCTGGTCGCCGATGCCGACGGTAAAAGCTGGGTGATGCTGCGGGCCCGTGCCCAGGGCAACGCCTTCGACATGAACCTGCCGCTGCAAGTGGCCGGGCTGCTGCAACGCAGCCGCGACCAGGCGGGCCAGGCCCAAGGGCAACTGCTGGCGGCCAGCGGCCTGCTGTACGCCGCCAGCGGCCAGCAACAGGCCTCGCGGGAAATCACCTGGGTCGGCGGTGGCGCGACAGTCGGCATCTTACTGCTGCTGTTGCTGGCCTTCCGACGCCTGCGGGTGTGGCTGGCGTTCGTGCCAGTGCTGGTGGGCATGCTGTTCGGCACCGTGGCGTGCGTGGCCTTGTTCGGGCGCATGCATGTGATGACCCTGGTATTGGGATCCAGCCTGATCGGCGTCGCGGTGGACTACCCACTGCACTACCTGTCCAAGAGCTGGAGCCTCAAGCCATGGCGCAGCTGGCCGGCCTTGCGCCTGACCCTTCCGGGGCTGAGCCTGAGCCTGGCGACCACCTGCATCGGCTACCTGGCCCTGGCCTGGACGCCGTTCCCGGCCCTGACCCAGATCGCGATATTTTCCGCCGCCGGGCTGGTGGGTGCCTACTTGACCGCGGTGTGCCTGTTGCCAGCGCTGCTCAACGGTGCGGATTTGCGTCCGGCCCAGTGGCCGCTGCGGCTGTGCGAAGGCCTGCTCCAGATCCGCCAGGCGTTGTTGGCACGGGTGCCTACGCCAGTGCTGCTGGTGTTGCTGCTGAGCTTCTGCGCGGGCGGCCTCTGGCACCTGACCACGAAAAACGACATCCGCCAGTGGATCGGCACGCCTCAGCACCTCACCGACGAGGCCCGCGACATCGCGCGCATCACCGGTTTCCAGCCCACCAGCCAGTTCTTCCTGATCCGCGCCGACAATCAGTCTCAACTGCTGGAGCGCCAGACCGCCCTCAACGAACGCCTGGACCAGTTGATCGCCCTGGAAAAACTCCAGGGCTACCTGTCGCTGAACCAACTGGTGAGCCCGCCCGCCGACCAGCAGAAAGTGCGCGAGGCCCTGGCCCGGTTGCCGGCTGTCTGGCAGCCGTTGCTGGACCTGGGCGTGCCGGTCGCCGCGCTGCAAGCGGAACTGGCGCAATTGCAGGCCTTGCCGATCACCGACATCGATGCCGCGCTGGCCGGCCCCCTGGCCGAGCCGTACCGCACCCTCTGGCTCGGCCCCACCGCCCAAGGCGTCGCCGCCACGATCAGCCTGCAAGGCTTGAACGATGCCGCGCTGCTGCGGGTGCAAGCCGTGGACTTGCCGGGGGTACAACTGGTGGATCGCCTGGGCGACCTGAACCGGGTCTTCGCCGCCACGCAGGTCAGCGCCGCCGAGTTGAAACTGGCCTCCTGCGTGCTGATCGTGCTGGTACTGATCTGGCCGTTCGGGGTCGGTGCGGCCTTGCGCATCGTCGCCCTGCCATTGCTGGCCGCGCTGTGCAGCCTGGCGAGCCTCGGCTGGCTGGGACAGCCACTGACCCTGTTCAGCCTGTTCGGCCTGCTGCTGGTGACGGCCATCGGCGTCGATTACGCGATCCTGATGCGCGAGCAGATTGGTGGCGCGGCGGTAAGCCTGCTGGGCACTTTCCTGGCAGCGATCACCACCTGGCTGTCGTTCGGCCTGCTGGCGCTTTCCAGCACACCGGCGGTGAGTAATTTCGGCCTGGCGGTGAGCCTGGGGCTGGCCTTCAGTTTCATGCTGGCGCCGTGGGCCGGGCGTCACGAACACCCCACACCCGCTCAAGAAGACCCACGATGATTACGGATATTCAAGGAATCCCAATGCCTGTGACTGAAACGGAATATCGCCAGGTCGTCGTCATCGGTGCCGGCCCCTCCGGGGCCATTGCCGCCGCGCTGCTCAAGCGCAAGGGCCACGATGTGCTGGTCATCGAGCGCCAGCATTTCCCACGGTTCTCCATCGGTGAAAGCCTGTTGTCCCATTGCCTGGATTTCGTTGAAGAAGCCGGCATGCTCGACGCGGTGAATGCCGCCGGGTTCCAGCGCAAGAACGGCGCCGCGTTCGCCTGGGGCGAGCGCTACAGCGCTTTCGACTTCGGCGATACCTTCAGCAACGGCAAGCCCACCACGTTCCAGGTGCAACGGGCCGACTTCGACAAATTGCTGGCCGACCAGGCCGCCCTGCAAGGCGTGGAGATCCGCTACGGCCAGGCGATTGCCAGTGCCGATTTCACCCTCGCCAAACCACGACTGGGCGTGCAGCGTGAAGACGGCAGCCAGTACTGCGTCGAAGCTGACTTCGTGCTCGATGCCAGCGGCTACGGTCGCGTCCTGCCGCGCCTGCTGGACCTTGAGGCGCCGTCGAACTTCCCGTTGCGCCAGGCGGTGTTCACGCACATCGAGGATCGCATCGACGCTCCGACGTTCGACCGGGAAAAGATCCTCATCACCACCCACCCGAGCAAACGTGACGTGTGGTTCTGGACCATTCCGTTCAGCGGCGGGCGCTGCTCGGTGGGCGTGGTCGCGGCGGCGGAACATTTCGCTGGCCGCACCGACGACCTCGATGCCTGCCTGCGTGGTTTCATCGACGAAACCCCAAGCCTGGCCGGCGTACTGCAAAATGCCGAGTGGGACACCCCGGCGCGGACCATCGGCGGCTACTCGGCCAACGTCAAGACCCTGCACGGCCCTGGCTTTGCCCTGTTGGGCAACGCCGCGGAATTCCTCGACCCGGTGTTCTCCTCCGGCGTGACCATTGCCATGCGCTCGGCGAGCATGGCCGCCGACGTGCTCCACCGTCAGTTGCAGGGTGAACGTGTCGATTGGCAAAGCGAGTTTGCCGAGCCGCTCAAGCGTGGCGTCGACACCTTCCGCTGCTATGTCGAGGGCTGGTACGCCGGCACCTTCCAGGACGTGATCTTCTACACCGAAGGCTCGGACGACATCCGGCGCATGATCAGTTCGATCCTGGCTGGCTACGCCTGGGATCAGCGCAACCCGTTTGTCAGTGAGCCCAAGCGGCGCCTGCGCATGCTCTCGGAAATCTGCGCAAGCCCGGCGCCGAGTCAGCAACCATGAGCTACCTGAGCGACAACTACGTCGAAGAAACCCGCTTCGGCTTCTGGTTCCTGCGCAGCCACACCTGGCAGCACCACGTGTTGCGCGTGGCGATCGACGACCTGCGCAGCCTGTTCAGCACCGCGCTGCCGGCCAACCCGGTGCTGCTGGACGCCGGCTGCGGCCAGGGCAAATCATTCCAATACCTGCGCCAGGTGTTCGCGCCACAACGCCTGATCGGCGTGGATGCCGACCCTCACAGCCTGGACTTGAGCCGGGAGGAGGCCGCGCGCCAAGGCATGAGCGTGGAACTGATCGGCAGCGACTGCGCGACCTTGGCGGTGCCCGACGCCAGCGTCGACCTGCTGTTCTGCCACCAGACGTTCCATCACCTGGTGGAGCAGGAAAAAGCCCTCGCCGAGTTCTACCGCGTACTCAAGCCCGGCGGCTATTTGATGTTCGCCGAATCCACCGAAGCCTACATCGATACCTGGGTGATCCGCTGGCTGTTCCGCCACCCCATGCACGTGCAGAAAAGTGCCGCGCAGTACCTGCAGATGATCCGCGAACAAGGGTTCCGGTTCGAAGACCGCAACGTCTCCTACCCGTACCTGTGGTGGAGCCGCGCCAAGGATTTCGGCCTGCTGGAGCGCTTTGGCCTGCGCCGCCCCAAACCATTTGGCGAGCGTGAGGAAACCTTGGTCAATGTGGTGGCGCGCAAGCCTGGCAAAGGGGCTGCCGGATGATCCGTGGCCTGCTGATCGCCTGTGTGTTGCTGCTCAGCGCTTGCGCCAGCCAGGCGCCGCTGCCCGCCCGCACACCGACCCTGGCGTTGCCGATGCAGCTGCACATCGAGCGGACCCTGGCCGGCCAACGCCAGGACTGGTTGCTGGTGATCCAGCGCGAAGACACCGGCATCCGTTGGTCGATGATGGACCCATTGGGCATTCCCGTGGCCCGCCAGCGCCTGGTCCACGGCCAGTGGCAGGCCGACGGTCTGCTGCCACCCAATGCCGAGGCCCGGGAGTTGTTCGCCGCGCTGCTGTTCGCCCTGACCCCCGAAGCCGAGCTGTCCGGCAACTATCCGGCGGCCCGGCGACAGGCGTCGCAACGGACCCTCGATAATCGCTGGCAGGTGCATTACACGCAGCCGCTGGATTTTGAAATGAGCCTGCCCCAAGGCCCCCGCTACCGCATCACACCGTTGACCGAGAACGCCCCATGACCGCCTACCTGAATGCCCTCGGGGTGATCTGCGCCCTGGGCCGCGACAAGCACACTGTCGCGCGCAACCTGTTTGCCGGCGACTGCTCGGGCGTGCGCAGCGAGGATGGCTGGGTGGCCGAACGGGCCTTGCCGGTCGCCGCGGTACCCGGTGAACTTGCACCTATTCCCCCTGCCTTGGCGGCGCAACGCAGCCGCAATAATCAATTGCTGTTGGAAGCGGGGCTGCAGATTCGCGCGGAGATCGACCAGGCCATCCAGGCCTACGGGCGCGCTCGCATCGGCATCGTCCTGGGCACCAGCACATCGGGCATCGATGAGGCCAGCCAGGGCATTGCCCACTACCTGCGCGAGCAGCGCTTCCCCGACGGCTACGACTACCAGCAACAGGAACTCAGCGCGCCGGCCAACTTTCTTTCCGACTGGCTCGGCCTGAGCGGCCCGTCCTACGTGATTTCCACGGCCTGTACCTCCAGCGCCCGCGCCTTGATGAGCGCCCGGCGCCTGTTGGACCTGGGCTTGTGCGATGCGGTGCTGTGCGGTGGCGTGGACAGCCTGTGCAAACTGACCCTCAACGGTTTTTCCGCGCTGGAAGCGGTGTCGAACGAACGCTGCAATCCGTTCTCGGTGAACCGCAGCGGCATCAACATTGGCGAAGCGGCGGTGCTGTTTCTCATGAGCAAGACGCCAGGCGAGGGCACACCGATTGCCTTGCTCGGCGACGGCGCCAGTTCCGATGCCCACCATATTTCCGCGCCCGAACCCAGCGGTCGCGGCGCGCGCCAGGCCATGGAAAAAGCCCTGCGCTGCGCCGGCCTCGACGCCCACCAGATCGACTACCTGAACCTGCATGGCACCGCTACGCAACACAATGACGCCATGGAAAGCCAGGCCGTGGCCGGACTGTTCCCGGCAGGCGTGCCCTGCTCGTCCACCAAGCCCATGACCGGCCATACCCTCGGCGCGGCCGGGGCGCTGGAAGCGGCGTTCTGCTGGCTGGCCCTGAGCGTCGAAAACACCGCCCAGGCCCTGCCGCCGCACATCTGGGACGGCCAGGCCGATCCTGCCCTGCCAGCGCTGAACTGGGTCACCGCCGACACCCGCCTGAAACCCGCCACTACGCGCCGCCTGATGAGCAATTCATTTGCCTTCGGCGGCAACAACGTCAGCCTGATTATCGGAGACGCCCCATGACTGACTGGCCGCTCGCCGAACTGCTGCCCCATGCCGGCGACATGATCCTCATCGACCGGATCCTGTCGTTCGATGACGAACAGATCCACACCCACGCCATCGTCAAGCCCGGCGGTTTGTTCAACCGCGACGACGGCGCACTGCCGGCCTGGGTCGGCATCGAGCTGATGGCCCAGAGTGTCGCGGCGTTTGCCGGTTGCCACGCCCGCCGACGCGGCGATGCCGTGGAGTTGGGCTTTTTGCTCGGCACCCGCAAGTTCGAATGCAACGTCGACTGCTTTCCCGTCGGCACCGAGCTGAGCATCCATGGCGTGCGCTCCCTGGAAGACGACAACGGCATGGGCGTGTTCGAATGCCACATCCACGCCCCCGGCATCCATGCCACGGCCCGGCTCAATGTATTCCGTCCGCCCCAGGCTGCCCATTACCTTCATGAACCGTCCGCAACAGGAACCCCGCCATGACTGAATCCGTACTGGTCACCGGCTCCAGCCGTGGCATCGGCCGCGCCATCGCCCTGCGCCTGGCCCAGGCCGGGCACGACATCGTGCTGCACTGCCGCAGCGGCCGCGCCGAGGCCGAGGCGGTCCAGGCACAAATCCAGGCCCTGGGCCGCAACGTCCGGGTGCTGCAATTCGACGTGGCCGACCGCGCCGCCTGCAAGGCCATTCTCGAAGCCGATGTCGAGGCCCACGGCGCCTATTACGGCGTGGTGCTCAATGCCGGCCTGACCCGCGATGGCGCCTTCCCGGCCCTGAGCGAAGACGACTGGGATGTGGTGATGCGCACCAACCTCGACGGTTTCTACAATGTGCTGCACCCGGTGATGATGCCGATGATCCGTCGTCGCGCCGCCGGAAGGATCGTCTGCATCACTTCGGTTTCCGGGCTGATCGGCAATCGCGGCCAGGTCAACTACAGTGCTTCGAAGGCCGGTCTGATCGGCGCGGCCAAGGCGTTGGCAATCGAGCTGGGCAAGCGCAAGATCACCGTCAATTGCGTCGCGCCGGGGTTGATCGACACCGCCATGCTCGATGAAAACGTACCCGTGGAAGAACTGATGAAAATGATCCCCGCCCAGCGCATGGGCACTCCGGAAGAAGTGGCCGGCGCGGTGAACTTCCTGATGTCCGCCGAAGCCGGCTACATCACCCGGCAGGTCCTGGCCGTCAACGGAGGCTTGTGCTGATGAAGCGCGTCGTCGTCACCGGCATGGCCGGCATCACCTCCGTGGGCAGCGACTGGGAAACCATCGCCAGCAACTTCGCCGCCAACCGCAGCGGCATCCGGCGCATGGATGAGTGGGACCGCTTCACCGAACTGAACACGCGCCTGGCCGGCCCCATCGACGACTTCCAGGTCCCGGCCCACTGGACCCGCAAGCAATTGCGCAGCATGGGGCGGGTCTCGCGCCTGGCGGTCGCGTCGGCGGAACAGGCCTTGGCCGACGCCGGCCTGCTGGGCGACGAATCGATCAAGGACGGGCGCATGGGTGTGTCCTGCGGTTCATCTACTGGCAGCACCGACGAGATCAAGGCGTTCGGCAACATGCTGCTCAACAGCGTGGCCGAAGGCCTGAACGCCAACTCCTATGTGCGCATGATGCCCCACACCACGGCGGCCAACATCAGCATCTTCTTCGGGCTCACCGGACGCCTGATCCCCACTTCCAGTGCCTGCACCAGCGGCAGCCACGGCATCGGCTATGCCTACGAGGCCATCAAGTTCGGGCGCCTGCCGTTGATGCTGGCCGGCGGCGCGGAAGAACTGTGCCCGACCGAAGCGATGGTCTTCGATGCGCTCTACGCCACCAGCCTGAAAAACGATGCGCCGCAAACCAGCCCGCGTCCCTACGACAAAGACCGCGATGGCCTGGTGATCGGTGAAGGCGCCGGCATGCTCGTGCTCGAGGAACTGGAACACGCCCTGGCCCGTGGCGCACGGATTCATGCCGAGATCGTTGGCTTCGGCAGCAACGCCGACGGCCAGCACGCCACCCGCCCCGAACTGGTCACCATGCGCCGGGCCATGGAGCTGGCCCTGGAAGATGCCGGCCTCGAACCCTCGGCCATCGGCTACGTCAATGGCCATGGCACCGCCACCGAACAGGGCGACATCGCCGAAACCCTGGCCACCAGCAGCCTGTTTGGCGAGCACATGCCCATCAGCTCGCAGAAGAGCTTCCTCGGCCACACCCTGGGTGCCTGCGGGGCGCTGGAATCCTGGTTCAGCATCGAAATGCTGAACAGCGACCAGTACGTGCACACCTTCAACCTCGATGAGGTCGATCCCCAATGTGGCCAGCTCGACTACCTGCGCAGCGAGTTCAGGTCGATGAGCAACGAATACGTGATGAACAACAACTTCGCCTTTGGTGGGGTCAACACCTCGTTGATCTTCCGCCGCTGGCGCTGAATCGGATTCAAAACCCATTACCCCTACGTCAAGGAGACATGATGTCGTTGAAGAAAATCGCCGTGACCGCCGCCCTGTTGCTCGGCACCCTGCCAAGCCTCAGCCAGGCCCGTGATACCGCGCTGTTCCTGCCGTTCGACAAGGTCGTCGCCGAAGCCATCCGCACCGGCAAGATCGACGGCAGCGTGAAGTTCTACCTGGCCGGCAACAAACCGGCTGGCAACGTCACCGTGGTCAGCCCCGGCGCCGTGACCAACAAGAAAACCAACGCCTTCAACAAGTCCGATGAAGTGGCCTGCGAATGGGTGCTGCAATCAGCCCTGATCAGCCTGCACCAGGCCGCCAAGAACGCCGGCGCCAACGCCGTCACCAACATCGTCAGCTTCTACAAGAGCAACGAACGCAAAGACCCCACCACCTACGAATGCCACGCCGGCGCGATCATGGCCGGTGTTGCGTTGAAAGGGGATTTGGCGAAGGTGCAATAAAAAGCGCCTTTGGGGGCATTGGAGAAGCCTGGCGAACGATGCCAGGCCATCCCACAGGGTTTGTGGCGCACCCGGATATCGCGAGCACCACAGCTCCACTGTGGGAGCGAGCTTGCTCGCGATAGCGATGGGTCAGTACCCGAAATGCTGGCTGTGCTGCCGCCATCGCGAGCAAGCTCGCTCCCACAGGGTTTGGTGCCATAGCCGGATATTGCCGGCACCCTGTTTGGAGCCCACCAGCCGTCCGAGAGCCCAGCACGAACCTAGTGGCAAGGGAGCTTGCTCCCGCTGGGCTGCGCAGCAGCCCCTCGTTCATGGGATGTCTTCCTTCATCCCATTCGAGTGCAGGCGATGAACATCCGCCCGTTTAAGAGCAGGCAAGAAATCCTCCGCCATCGGCACGCCTTCACGCACGATGATCAGGAAACGTTTCTGAAGCGTATTGATGATTTCGTCGCCATTGCTCAAACGACTGCCGACCAGCGCGATATTGCTATTGGCTTCCCCGGCGCCAGTGATGATCCGTGCCGTGCTGCCATCGGCGTACACCACCTGGTCGCCTTTCTGCGCGGCGCATACTTTCCAGCCATTATCCAAGGTGAACGTCAACGAAGACGACACCTGCTGGATCGTTCCGCCGTAACGCGTCTGGCTGCCCTCGGTGGCCACTCGATAAATGGCGATTGGCGGATGCGCTTGGACGAACGCTTTTTGTCGATTGACGAATGCCGCGACTTCTTCGCCGTAACCCTCCAGGTGGCGCTGCTCCAAGTACAAGTCATCCAAATGACGGAGAGATTCATGGGAGATTTCGTTGGTGTAGAGGGCATCCAAAGATGAGTGCATTTCCAGGGCCTTATTCATGGGCTTCTGGCTGCGCCCCTTGCCGCTGGGAAGGAGCACTGAGCCGGACGATTCGGAATGATGAATAAGACGACGCAGCACAGCCGAGTGGCAATCCCAACGGCGTGGTACCTGGAACGAATAGGAAGTGTCTCAACTAGAAATGCGCTTTTTCCTACAGCCGAAAGGAGCCTGACGCAACGTCCGCCCCCCGGCCTTTCTTCTGCCGCCCTCAATCGAAGCAGCACTTTTCGCCTGTTGTCGGAACTGTCAGCTCTGACAGTAGCGAAAGTGCCCGGGGTAGCTTCAGGCTTCCAGACGTCGATGCTCAATCAAGCCGTTCGACCTTATGAGCTGTGATTCGTAGCTCATGAAATTAATCTGGCTCCAAACATGGACAAAAAATTGTTGAACACAATCGCCTGGTCGGGCCGCGCAGCCATGTCCCCCGAACGCCACGTCACCTCGCCTTCAGCGGAACAAAACAGCGTCGTTGTCGACGGTGAGACATTTACACATGCCTATGCATTCGTGAACGGCATTCGCCTTCACTACCTCATGGGCGGTGACGGCAAACAACCGGTTCTGCTGGTGCACGGGTTCCCGGGCAGCTGGCGTAACTGGGAGCCTTTGATGGGCGCATTGGTGCGGGCCGGTTTCAGCCCCATCGTTCCTGATTATCGCGGCGCTGGCGAAACGGATATTTCCGTCGATGGCTACGACAAAAAAAGTATGGCGCATGATCTGCACGAACTGATCACCCTCTTGAACATCAAGCAGGTCGATATCATTGGCCATGACATGGGCTTGATCATTGCCTACGCCTACGGGGCGCTTTATCCGCTTGAAACCGGGCGCATTGTGTTGATGGATGGATTCATTCCGGGCGTTCCCGGGTGGGAACTTGCCTATAACGGGGATGCTGCAGCCGGCATTGCCAGCAAATGGCACTTTCGTTTCTTTGGCAAAGCGGCCCTCACCCTGATTCAAGGACAAGAGAAAACCTACCTGGACATGTTCTTCGATGACTTCGTATTCGCGGGCAACGCTCAAGTCAGTCGTAAGGTGCGACAGGCGCTGGTGCAAGACTACTCCCGGCCTGGACGCATGGAAGCGGCCTTCAAGCTCTATTCGGCCTGGGTAGAACATGACGCGAACGACAACCTGGAATTCTCCAAGAACAAATTGGTTGTTCCGCTGCTCACCATCGGCGGGGACCACTCGAGAGGAAAAACCTTGGCCGAACAGGCCTTGTACATTGCGACGCAGCCGCACTCATTGATACTGGTCGATACCGGGCATTGGGTGCTGGAGGAACAAACGCAGGCGACTCGCGAAGGGGAGTGTCAGAAATTTTGTGTTCGGGCATAACATGAGTAAGAGGTGCATGTATGCCAACCAAAAAGAAACCCCTGCGTGACCTGCCCAAAATCCCCAAAGAGCTGCTTGAGCAGTTTGGTGAGGGGCTGATGACAGCGGAAGCCATCGAGGACGCCTCGGCAGCGTTCAAGAAGGCCCTGATTGAACGAGCCTTGACCGCTGAACTCGGCCACCACTTGGGCTATCCCCCGGGCGCGCAGCGCCCGGAGGATGAAACTAATCAGCGCAATGGCAAGAGTGGAAAAACCGTTTTGACCGGAGATGGTCCGCTGCGGCTGGATATCCCACGCGACCGGGATGGCAGTT
>NZ_FOKH01000027.1:0-92563 GCF_900111955.1 Pseudomonas sp. NFIX10
CGCCATGGATGTTGCGCTGGACGGTCAGGCGGTTGTCGTAGCGGTCGCTGAGGGCGATCAGGTGGCCGTCGCGAAAGTGCAGGAACGGGGCGTTTTCCCCAGACTGGGCGATGATCAGTTCGTCCGGCTCGGCCCCCAGGTAGATCGCCGCCCGGGCCAGGCTGTTGTGGATCGCCGGACGCTGGGTGGTAGGCAGTGGAAAGATCGTGCGGCGGTTTTCCTGGTCGACCCAGGTGACCTGCGCGTCCTTGAGCTCCAGGCGATGGGCCAGGGCATGGCTCCAGCCGCGCCCGAGGCCGACGTCCAGGGCGACGGCGCTGGTGCGGTACAAACGGGTGAAGACGAACGGCAAGCGCCCGTCGAGGGTGCCGTCGTCCAGGGTCAGCAGTTCTTCGCCGGTGACCATCGACACCGGGCAGCCGCTGGTCTGGGTCTGGGCCGCGGTGTCGGCGCTGTCGCCGTTGGGGTTTTTCGATTGGGCCGGGGCGTCGTCGTGGGGTTCGTGTTTGCTCAGGCGGGTAGAAGACTGGGACTTTTCCCGCGCCACGGCGGCCGGATTGCTCACAGACAATGGCGCAGAGTGTTCAGGGGTGATGTGCAAAGGTCCGACAGGCGTCGGCTTCAAGGGCGCGCGCTGGGCGCTGACCACCAACGGCTTCAGCACATCGGCATGCCGGTCGAGCCGGTCGGTGGAGCGTTGGGCCAGCCTGAGGCTTGATGCGGTTAACCACTCGCGAGCCCGCTCCGAGCGGAGCTGGCCAAGTACCTTGCCGCTCATCCGCATGCCCATGCCCAGGGCGCCGGTCAAGCGCATCAACAGGAAATTGATCAGCACCGAAGCGCGCATTTCACCTACGACTTCGGCCATGTACTGAGGCGGCAACATCCGCAGCCAACTGGTGAATGCGGCCACGTGAACGAAGAGCAACGGCTCGTCGCTCAACACCATCAGTCCTTTGGCGATGGCCTCGGATGACGTTTTCAGTAACTGCTCAAGTTCAACCTGGGTCAGATACTCCAGGAGCTTTTCGCTGTTGGCTTGCAGGTCGGCCAGCAGCTGGAAAACCTGTTTAACGTCATCCCATAGCTGCTGCAGGGCGTTTTCAAAACCGCGCCAATCGGCCTGCTGCAACAGGTCATAACGTTCGCGAAATCCGGCGTCGGAAAATTCCGCCCACAGGGGTTGAAACTCGTCCCACTCGGTCTTCAGCCAGCCCTCAAGTTCGTCCATCACCCCTTGGTAGGACACATACAGCGCCTTGACGTGATCGGCCGTCACATGGGGGAAAAAAGTGATGCGGTAGCGCCCGCCACGCCAGCACTCGGGGATTTCCAGGATGCCGCTGGGGCCAATGACGTGATGCACTGGCTCGCCAAACGTTTCCTTCCCGGGCTCGCCTCCGGTGACGGGCTCCAGCATCACCGGGGTATCGCCAATCGGCACGAAACGCGCCGCCTGGAACATGTGCACCAGCGTCAGCGGACCACTCGCCGGGCACGCGACCACCGTGGCACTGATGGGTTGATCGAGATTCTTCGGCGCCGCCAGGGACACCTCGTTGCCGACCTTGAATACCTGTTCAAGGTCCAGCGCCCAATCGGCCCAAAAGCTTTCAGCCCAGGCGTCGTAGTCGTTCAGGCAGTTTCGAAAGTCCTGGAAAACCGCCTCGACATCCGGCTGCTCGGGGTCCATGGCCGCCATCACCAAAGAACCGATGGTGTTGTTCAGGGCCAGGAGCTTGTCGGGGGCAAACATGCAGGAATCTCGCAGTGCGGGGACGAACGCGAGACTCTGCCGGGGATGACAGGGGAATTAAGTCAGTGGGAGGAGACAAGGGATGTAGGGCGATTCGCTAAATTTGAACGCTTGGCGTGCGAACCGCGCCGATGACCATAGATGCCACGATATGAGCATGCAGATGGCCAGCAGGCTGAAAGTCATTTGTTTGATGTGCCGCCATCGCGAGCAAGCTCGCTCCCACAGGGGACTTGTGGTGGGGTCGGGAATGCGTGGACTGCTGTTCTCACAGGCGCTGGTTAACTTAAGGCTGTATGAATCATTGTGGCGAGGGAGCTTGCTCCCGCTCGGCTGCGCAGCAGTCGTAAACCTGCCCGGCCACCGCGTTGAATGGCTTTGGGGCTGCTGCGCAGCCCAGCGGGAGCAAGCTCCCTCGCCACCGGTCTGTGTTTTTTCAATTTTCCGGAGTGTCTTGCGCAGATAAATGCGCGAATAGATGCCTACCCGCGCGCATTCTCGAGAAATACCCGCCAGCAACCCCTCAACCTATCGTAATCTCGCATCTGTATAAGCCCAGCCCCGCAACCGGCCGAGATCTTCCTCCGATGCCCTCCATCTACCAACTCAAGCCTGCCTTTCAAAACCTGCTGCGCCCCATGGTTCAACGCCTCTACAACAACGGTGTCACCGCCAACCAGGTCACCCTGCTCGCGGGTATCGTCTCGGTGTTGGTGGGGGCGGTGATTGCCTGGTTCGCCAGCCATCCGTGGATTTTCGTCCTGGTTCCGGTCTGGATGTTCCTGCGCATGGCGTTGAATGCGGTGGATGGCATGCTGGCGCGGGAGTTTGGCCAACAATCCCATCTGGGCGCCTACCTCAATGAGCTATGCGATATCATCGCCGACGTTGCCCTGATCCTGCCTTTTGCCTTGTTTGCCGATACCAGTCTTCTGCTCGTGTTGTTGGTCACGCTGTTGGCGTTGTTCAGCGAATACGCCGGCGTGCTGGGGCCGATGGTGGGGGCTTCGCGGCGGTATGACGGGCCGATGGGCAAGAGTGACCGGGCCTTTGTGTTTGGCGTGTTGGCGACCGGTATTGCCCTGGGTTGGCTCGGGGCGCTGTGGATAAATGGTGTGATGGCGGTGGTTGCCGCCCTGCTGGTTTATACCTTGGTCAATCGGGTGCGTCATGGCCTGGACCAGGTGAAGGAAAACGCTCCCTCAGCATAAAGGAACTTGCAATGCGCGAAGCCCAACACCGGACATTCACCACCCACGATGGCGTGGAACTGTTCTACCAACACTGGCCGGCTGTCGACGCGGCAGCGGGTGAACCCCGCCAGGCCGTGTTGTTGTTTCATCGTGGTCATGAACACTCCGGGCGCATCGCGCACCTGGTGGACGAGCTGGACCTGCCCGGGTTCGACTTCTTTGCCTGGGACGCCCGCGGCCATGGCCAGTCGCCGGGCGAACGGGGCGACAGCCCGAGCTTCGCCACCAGTGCGCGGGACGTGCAGACGTTCTGCGATCACATCGGCATGGCGCATCAGATCGATGAAGCGAACATCGCTGTGGTCGCACAAAGCGTCGGCGCGGTGATCGTGTCCACCTGGGTCCACGACTACGCGCCGCGCATTCGCTCGCTGGTGCTGGCGTCGCCGGCGTTCAAGGTCAAGCTCTACGTGCCGTTCGCCCGTCCGGGCCTGGCGCTGATGCGCAAGTTCCGCGGCAATTTCTTCGTCAACAGCTACGTCAAGGCGAAATTCCTCAGCCATGACCCGGAGCGGGTGGCGTCCTACGACAGCGATCCGTTGATCACCAAGGCCATTTCGGTGAACGTGCTGCTGGGCCTGTACGAAGCCGCCGACCGTGTGGTGGCCGATGCCCAGGCGATCCAGGTGCCGACGCAGTTGTTGATCTCCGGCTCGGATTTCGTGGTACACCGCAAACCCCAGGAGCAATTCTTCGAGCGCCTGGGCAGCCTGCACAAGGAAAAGCACATCCTGCCGGGCTTCTTCCACGACACCCTCGGCGAGAAGAACCGTGCGCCCGCCGTTGCCAGTGCGCGCCGCTTCATCCTGCAAAACTTCGCCCGACCGCTGGACCGCCCTTCCCTGCTGGACGCCGATCGCCTGGGCGCGACCTGCGCCGAAGCCGAAACCCTGGCCACGCCGCTGCCCCACAACTCGCTACGCGACCTCTACTGGCGTATGACCCGCGCCAGCATGCGCTTTGGCAGCAAATTGTCGGCCGGAGTGAAGCTGGGCTTCGACACCGGGTTCGACTCCGGCAGTACCCTGGATTACGTCTACCGCAACCGCCCCACCGGCACCTCGGCGCTGGGCAAGATGATCGACCAGAACTACCTGAACTCCATCGGCTGGCGCGGCATTCGCCAGCGCAAGTTGCATGTCGAGGAGCTGCTGCGCCTGGCGATGGCCGAGTTGCGCGCCCAGGACCGCGAGGTGCGCATCGTCGACATCGCCGCCGGCCACGGCCGCTACATTCTCGAAGCCCTGCAAGGCGTCAGCCCGTTACCTGAGTCGATCCTGCTGCGCGACTACAGCGACATCAACGTGCGCGATGGCAATGCGCTGATCGTTGAAAAAGGCTTGGGCGATATCGCTCGGTTCGTCAAAGGCGATGCCTTCGACCGCCAGGACCTGGCGGCGCTGGAACCCAAGCCGACCCTCGCCGTGGTATCGGGCCTGTACGAGCTGTTCGCCGACAACCAACTGGTCGGCGGCTCCCTCGCGGGCCTGGCCGAAGCCGTGGAGCCTGGCGGTTTCCTGGTGTACACCGGCCAGCCATGGCACCCGCAACTGGAACTGATCGCCCGTGCCCTCACCAGCCACCGTGCCGGTCAGGCCTGGGTAATGCGTCGACGCACCCAGGCGGAAATGGACCAATTGGTTGAGGCGGCGGGCTTCCGCAAGATCACCCTGCGGGTCGATGAATGGGGCATTTTCAGCGTTTCCCTGGCGCAGCGAGTGCAGTAATGAGCGCCGTCATCGCTCCGGCCCGCGAACCCGCACTGCTGAAACCGGCGGTGCTGTGGCTGCTGTTGCTGGCGCCGCTGTTCTTCACCACCTACGGCTTCGCCACCTGGGTCACCTCCCAGCGTGACGACGTTGGCACGCTGGTGTTCGCCTGGGAAAGCCACATGCCGTTCATGGCCTGGACCATCGTGCCTTACTGGTCGATCGATCTGTTGTACGGCCTGTCCTTGCTATTGCCCAGCAGCCGCGACGAACTCAAGCGTCATGCCTTGCGCCTGCTCACGGCCCAGGTGATTGCGGTCAGTTGCTTCCTGCTCTGGCCGTTGCGCTTCACCTTCCCCCGGCCAGAGATGGATGGCGTGTTCGGTTGGTTGTTCGAGGTGCTGGCGGGTTTCGACAAGCCGTTCAACCAGGCGCCATCGCTGCACATTGCCTTGCTGGTCATTCTTTGGGTCTGCTATCAGCGGCATTTGCAGGGTGTCTGGCGTTGGCTGATGCACGGTTGGTTCGCGTTGATCGGCGTGTCGGTGCTGACCACGTACCAACATCACTTCATTGACCTGCCCACGGGCGCGTTGGCCGGTTGGTTGTGCGTGTGGTTGTGGCCGCTGGATCGACCCAGCCCGCTGCTGAGTGCGCGTCTGGCGGCGGATCCTGCTCGCCGACGCTTGGCCTTGCGTTATGGCCTGGGCGCGGCGGCGCTGTTCGTTCCGGCGTTTGCCCTGGGCGGCGCGTGGCTCTGGCTGATCTGGCCGGCGGTCGCGGTGCTCCTGGTGGCGCTGAATTACCTGGTGTTCGGTGCCGACGGTTTCCAGAAGCGTGCCGATGGTCGCTTGAGTCCGGCAGCGCGCTGGTTGCTGGCGCCTTATCTGGTAGCGGCATGGATCAATTCTCGCTGTTGGACGCGCAAGCATCCGCAGCCGGACCAGGTTGCGGATAACGTCTGGCTCGGGCGAGTCCCCACGCCGATGGAATTGAAGGACAGTGCGTTTACCGGCGTGCTCGACCTCTGCGCGGAACTGTCCATGGACAGCACAGGCATCGCCTATCGCTCATTGCCGGTGCTCGACCTGACGGCACCGACCGCCGAACAATGCCTGAACGCGGCAGAAGCCATTGAAAGCCTGCGCCAGCACGGGCCGGTGCTGGTCTGCTGCGCCTTGGGTTATTCGCGCAGCGCCACGGCGGTGGTGGCCTGGCTGCTGCACAGCGGCCGCGCGGCGAACGTCGATGCGGCGATCGTGCAAATCCAGCGCGCCCGCCCGCGTATCGTTTTGCAGGCGGCGCACCGTCGGGCGCTGGAGCAATTATCCACAGCACAAGGGCACGTCCATGATCAGTGACATGGAGCTCCACACCGTGGCAAGCCTGTTGCGCCGGGGTCATTCGCTCGACCAGTTGTCCACCGGGCTGACGCTGCTGGGGGCGCTGCTGGGCTTGGGGCAGTGGCTGGTGGGCGTCATCGATCCGTGGTTGCTGCTGTTGAGTGCGGCGCTGCTGGTGCTCGGCGTGCTGGAAAAATACTGGGCGCTGCGCGTGGCGTTTGACGCCGATCTGTTCCAGCGCATGGCTGACAGCACCCAGTCCCTGGCCGAGCGCACCTACACGCTGGATCAAGCCCTCATCTCCCTGGGCCTGCAACCGGCCGCACGTGCCGGTCGCCTCTGGACCGAACGCCGGCATGGCGCATTGTTGCTGCTGCGTCGGCAGTCACGCTTATTGGCCGTACAAGTCGTCCTGGTGCTGGGCTTCATCCTGGCCAGTCCCTGGCTAGCCTTTTCAGGATAAGGAATCCTCATGTTCGAACCCGTGGTCGCCAACCTCATCACCTCCGCCGCCCGCATGGTCACGGGCGCGCGCAGCCTGTGGCTCGGCTGCGCGCCGACGCCGGTGCAACGGATCTACTTCGCCAACCACAGCAGCCACGGAGACTTCGTGTTGCTCTGGGCCTCGCTGCCCCCGGCGCTGCGCAAGCTCACCCGTCCCGTCGCAGGCGCCGATTACTGGCAAACCAGCCCAGTGCGCCGCTACATCATCAACCGCGTGTTCAACGGCGTGTTGGTGGACCGCGAGCGCAAGGATCCTTCGCACAGCCCGTTGCAACCGATGCTCGAAGCACTGGAGAACGGCGATTCGCTGATCATCTTCCCGGAAGGCACGCGCAATCCAGAGGAAGGCCTGTTGCCCTTCAAGAGCGGGATCTATCACTTGATGAAAAATCACCCCGAGGTCGAGGTGATCCCGGTGTGGATCGCCAACCTCAACCGCGTCATGCCCAAGGGCCGTGTCCTGCCGCTGCCGCTGTTGTGCACCACCAGTTTCGGCGCGCCGCTGTGCATCGAAGAAGGCGAAAGCAAAGAGCAATTCCTTGAACGCAGCCGCGCCGCGCTGCTGGCACTGGCCCCGGAGCACGTCTGACATGGATCGATATACCCTGATGTTGTTTGGCGGGATCGGCGCCATCCTGGTGCTGGCTTCGTTGATCGGTTTCATTCTCAGGCTGAAAACCCGCGGCGCGCCGAACTCGGTGATCGACAACCTCAACGCCCGGATCAATGCCTGGTGGATCATGGTGCTGGTGATCGGCGTGGCGTTCTGGCTCGGCAACGCGGCGGTCATCCTGCTGTTCTACGCCGTGTCGTTCTACGCCCTGCGGGAATTCCTGACCCTGACACCGACCCGGCGCAGTGACTACCCGGCCCTGGTGGCGGCGTTCTACCTGGCGCTGCCGCTGCAATACCTGTTGATCTACTACGACTGGTACGGGCTGTTTTCGATCTTCATCCCGGTGTATGTGTTCCTGCTGCTGCCGATCCTGGCGTCCCTGGGTGGCGATAGCACACACTTCCTCGAGCGTGCCTCGAAGGTCCAGTGGGGCTTGATGATCGCGGTGTTCTGCATCTCCTTCGTGCCCGCCCTGCTGACTCTGGACATCGCCGGTTTCGAAGGGCGCAACCTGTTGTTGATCGCCTACCTGGTGATCGTGGTGCAGCTGTCGGATGTGTTGCAGTACGTGTGCGGCAAGCTGTTCGGCAAACACAAGATCGCGCCCAACCTGTCGCCCTCGAAAACCGTCGAGGGCTTTGTCGGCGGTATTTTCCTGGCCTCGCTGATCGGTGGCGCGCTGTGGTGGATCACGCCGTTCAATCCGTGGCAGTCGTTCCTCATCGCCTTGCTGATCAACCTGCTGGGCTTTGCCGGCGGCATCGTCATGTCGGCGATCAAACGCGACCGCGGCGTCAAAGACTGGGGCCATATGATCGAAGGCCACGGCGGCATGCTCGACCGCCTGGACTCGGTCTGCTTCGCCGCGCCGATCTTCTTCCACCTGGTGCGGTACTGGTGGACGTGAAAAAGCCCGCGGCAAACACCTAAACCTGTGGGAGCGAGCTTGCTCGCGATGGCGTCAGGTCAGTCAACATCCATGTCGGCTGATCCACCGGTCATCGCGAGCAAGCTCGCTCCCACAGAGGGCGGTGCCTGATCCACTGGCACACAGCTCTGGACGACTTCACTCAAGGCAGACGATGGGATGCGTGGCTGAACACCTAAACCTGTGGGAGCGAGCTTGCTCGCGATAACGTCAGGTCAGTCAACATCCATGTCGGCTGATCCACCGTCATCGCGAGCAAGCTCGCTCCCACAGGGGGTTGGTGTGTAGGGCGGTCAGTCGAGGATCAGGTGCGGCAGGAACCGGCTGGAATCCTTGGTGATCAGGCTGTTGTCTTCCCGCACGCCAATGCCGGCCGCCTGGTCGCCGATGACCCAGGAGCCGATCAGGGTGTAGCTGTCGTCAAACTTCGGCAGCGGCGCGAATTCCTGGAGGATGAACGGCGCGTCGGTGTAGGGGCCGTCTTCTTTTACAATCAAGCCATCAGCGGTCTGCAGCTCGATGTTGGCGCCTTCCCGGGAAAAGAACGGCTTGCGCACCCAACCCTTGGGCACGGCTTTGCTGGTGTCGGTATCCAGGTGGGCCGCGAGCAGGTTCGGGTGGCCTTTGTTGAATTCCCACAGCAGCGGCAGAATGCCTTTGTTGGAGATAATCGACTTCCAGGCCGGCTCGAAAAACTGCGTATCGCATTGGGCAATCGCCGCACCAAAGGGCTCGTGAAAGATGAACTCCCAGGCATGCAGCTTGAACAGGTGCGGAATCCAGCGCTCTTCCAGGTCGACGAAACGCCCGTCACGGTTGAGGCCGATGTCTTCGATATCGATGTGCCGCGATTCAATGCCGACTTTTTCCGCGATCAGGCGCAGGTAGTCCGTGGTGCCCTTGTCTTCCACCGAGCCTTTCATCGAGGCGAAATAGAACGGCTGGGTGAGCTGCAACTGAGCGAAGGCCTGGTGCAGCTTGGTGTCGATGCTGTTGAACTGGTCGGCATGGGCCGGCAGCATGCCGCGCTCGATGCATTGCTCCAACCAACCCCACTGGAACGCCGCCGCTTCGTAGAGGCTGGTCGGCGTGTCGTAGTTGAGTTCCAACAGCTTGGCCGGGCCGCTGCCGTTGTAGGAGAAATCCATGCGCCCATACAGGTGCGGGTGGCCTTCAAGCCACGAAGTGCGCACCAGGTCGAAGAACGGCGCGGGAATGCTCAGGCGCTCCAGCAACTCTTCGCTCTGGACCACCCGGGCCACCAGGTCCATGCACATGTCATGGATCTCGGTGGTCGGGTCTTCCAGGTCGTCCTCGATCTGCTTGAGGGTGAACTGGTAGTACGCGCTTTCGTCCCAATAGGGTTCGTCGTCGATGGTGTGGAACAGAAAGCCGAGCCGCTCGGCGGTCTGCTTCCAGTCAGGACGCTCTGCGCAATGGATCTTCTTCATGGCGCTGGTTCCTCAACCGCCGGAGCTGCTCGAACCGCCCCAACCGCTGCGGGCACTGGACTTGCTGCCGAAGCCGCCACGGGAGGTGGTTGAGGCAACGGACATCGGCTTGCTGGTGGACTTGATAGAGTCGGTGTAGCTGCCGTATCGCGCCTGATTGGACTTGGTGAATGTCGAGCCTGTCGACACCCGCTGGCTGAGCGTGGAGGAGCCGAAGCTGCCACGGTCATCGCGGTAGCGGTAGACCGGCTCGGAGAAATAGCTGTTGCGGTTGCTGCTGAGCATGTTGCCGATCAGCAGTCCAGTCAGCAGGTTGCTGAAACCTCCACCGGTATTCATCGCTTCCGAGGCCGGCAATTGAGCCTTGGCAGCGTCCACTTCCGATTGCGTAACCTCACCCTCGGCACTCAGTTCGAAACCACCCAGCTTGGGGATGAACTTGCCGGCGGAATCCTGCTGACACCAATCGGGGACAAAGTCGGCATCGCAATCGGCCTGGTTGTCGTACACCGGCGCAATGCGGCGATGCTCCGTCATGGCGGTCATGTAGGCGTCAGCGCAAATGTCTACCGGCAGCTTTTCATCGACGCATTGCTGCACGGACTGGAAGTTGTACTTCTTTTTCAACTCGTAGGTTTTTTCCGTCGGACCGCAACCGGATATCGCCATGGCGACCGACGCGGCCAGCGAAAGCTGGACGTACTTGCTTCGTTTCATCGGGTTCTCCGTGGCGCAATCAGTTCGTGGAAGGCGTCATGCACGCGGCGTTCAACAGGCCGACGCTGATGGCCACGGCGGCGATGTAGATACCGGCGGCGATTTCACCCTGCTTGATGCGCGCGGAAGCGCCCTTGAGCACCAAGCTGGTCACCAGGAACGCCAGCAACTGAACGACAGCGGCGATCACCGTCCAGACGACGAAATCCAGCATGCTGATCGAGTAGGCAATCACGTTGCTGGCCGGGATGGCGAAACCGATGAGGGCACCGCTCAAGGCGATCGCCGCCGCCACGTTGCCCGAGCGGATCAGTTCGAACTCTTTATGCGGCGTGACATGGATGTAGATGAACTGAAACAGCGCGAACAGCACGGCGGCGCCAAGGATGTACAGGGCGAAGCCGAACACGGCGGCCTTGTTCAGGGAAATGGAGAGCGCTTCAAGCATGGACTTCTTCCTTATTCAAAGAGTGTTCAGGTCAGTGGTGTACAGCGAAATACCCAGCGAAGTGCTCAGGCTGACAGTGCCTTCGGCGTCCTCTTCGACGGAGAACAACAGAAACTCCCGGCGATCGGTCAGGCCGGTGTCGCGGGCGTACAGCATCGAACGGTGCTCGACGCTGTAGGACTCATCCGGATTGCTCACGCGCTCGCTCAACGTCACCAACTCTGTCTGGCCCGCCTCGGTGCCCCATTCGCGGCTGTACTCGACGCCGTCGTGGGTGTAGGTCGGCAGGCCGATCAGGCTTTCAGGGCCGGCCAGGCGACGCAACTCCGCTTCGCTGTTGATCGTGACGTAGCTGAGGTAGTTGAACAGGATCACCGACTCGACCTGCCCGGCGATGTCGCCGCTGGTGTGCACTTGCAGCCAGTAGTCTTCGTCGTTCATGTAGCAGCGCGACAACCAGTTCGATTGCCCGAGGTCGACGATGCCCAGGCTCCAGATCTGCTGGGAACCCGGGATGACCACGGTGCTGTTGCCGTCGAGCAACAACTTGAGCGTGGTATCGAACATGACCTGCTTGCCAGAGGCCAGGCCCAACGGCCCGGTGACGGGCGCGCCATGGCTGGCTGTCGTGTTCGCGTTCGGGGCCTCGAGCCCCATCAACTGTTTAAACCACCCCATGGGAAATTTCCTTGAGTCGCGTGGAGGCGATGTAGAAGAGTTCTCCGCCCACGACACGCGTGGTGCCGGGCGGGTTTATCGATGGGTGTCGGGCGCCCTGGGCGCGGTAGCCGATCAGCGTAGCGTTGTGCTGCTCTTTCATCCGGGTGTAGAGCTCGCCGAACGTCGCTTCAAACGCCTCGGGCAGTTTCATCAGGTACTGGGTGGCGCCTTCGCCCACACAGAGCAATTCATTGATGACCACTGACGAGCCCGGGTCCTGGGAGGCCCGCACCAGCATTTCGATGGCCATGCTGGAGGTACATTCCAGGCTCGGGGCATAGGCGCTGGCGAGGGCCGCGATTTCGCTGTCATTGAAATGGGCGACCACATGCCCGGCAGGCCCCAGTTGATTGACCGCCAGCACGGTGGCCAGGGTCAGGTCGTCGGAATGGGTGCGCACCAGCACGCGTTCGGCACCCGGCACGCCAGCGCGCTGCAGCAGTGCGACGGAGGACAGGCTGTCACCCTTGATGAATGACGTCTTGCCGGGCATGGGGTTTTCTTCGAGATCGCAATCGCAGATGACGATCAGGTTGTCATTGGAGGTTTCGTCCTGCAGCAGCAGTTCGATGACCCGTTCGCTGGACGCGCCCTCCCAGCCGATGAGAACCGTGTGGCCGACCTTGCCGGTGAAATCGCCTTTGCCCTTCATGCCTTTTCTCCAAACATCGATGACACTGCTGGTGGTTTTGCCGATGGCTGCCGTCAGCAGCGCGATGCCCCCGAGCATGATCCAGATAGCCACGAAAATTCGCCCGGCGGATGTCTGTGGCAACAGGTCGCCATAGCCGACGGTAAGCGTGGTGGTGAGATAGAAGTAGATAAACGTGGCGGCGGCGATGAGGTGTTGCTCGCCCAGCAGCACCAGGCCGATCCAGGCCGTGGACAGGTGCACGCCCAACGCAATGGCCAGGCCCGCCCAGCCGAACCGATGGAAGAAGGACGATGCGTACGAGCGCAACAAAAGGAAAATCGACATTTCGTCCCTGACTCCGTGGGGCTTCGTTCCTGGCGGGATCATCGCTCTGGCGTGTGAATGCCGAACTTAGTGACCGGACAGCATTAAACCTGTTGCCGGGCTTGGATAAAAGTACCTGCGTCACAATTAAATCCAGGAACGCCGGACAATATTGTGGCGAGGGCGCTTGCTCCCGCTGGGGCGCGAAGCGGTCCCAAGGAATGGGACTGCTGCGCAGTCCAGCGGGAGCAAGCTCCCTCGCCACAGGTTTGTGCTCGGCCTGCCTGAATTGATCAGCCCAAACGGATTATTCAGCCGATTTTTTCTTCAGGCGTTCCAGGATCGCATTGGCGCTGCCTTCGTTCGGCGTGATGCCGGCATCGCGCAGCTTGCGTTCCAGGTCGGAGCCGGTCGAAGCTTCGGCCAGTTCGTCCTGGGCTTGCAGTTCAGCGGCACGTTGCTGTTGCTTGGCCTGCAGGCGGTTGAGCGTACCGACGGCGGTTTCCAGCTTGCCATTGGCGCCACCGCTGGCGATGGAGGCACTGACCTGGGCCTTCTGCACGCTTTCGCGGGCCTTGGCCATGTCCACTTGCTGACGCAGGCTCTTGATGCGGCTTTCGGCCTTGGTGATGTCCTTGCGCATGTTGTCCGCGTAGCCGCCGAACTCGGTGGCGTGCTTTTGCTCGGCGTCCAGTTCGTTGGTCAGGGTCGAAATGGCTTCGGCCACTTCCAGCGCCAGGTCTTCGCGGTTGGCCTGGATCGCGGCCAGGGCCTTGGCTTCCAGGTCCTTGATCTTGGCGTTGTATTCGCCGACGCGATCGGTCGCCAGCTTGTGCTTGGCCATGATGGTGACCAGCTCACGCTTGGCATTGGCCAGCGCGCTGTCGGCATCGCGGATTTCCTGGTCGAGGATGCGCAGGGCCTGTTGGTCGACGATCGATTCGCCGACTTCGCTGGCACCGCCACGCAGTGCGGTGAACAACTTGCTCCAGATGGACTGAGTCATTGGATGGTTCCTATTCGGCGAATTAGATGAAGAAGCGTTCGAACGCTTCGCTGGCGCGCTGGACGTTGTCGACGAGGGTTTTGACCTCGGTGACGACGTTGGTCAGGCTGGAGTCGGAGCTCAGCGCGCCGAACATGTTGTAGACGACCTGTCCGTTGGGCATGGTCTCGATGCCGATGGACGACAGCGGGAACATTTCCCGGCTGCGCAACACGGCGTCGTTGAAGGCCGCCACGTCGCTGATCGACTCGACATCCACCAGGACGGTATCGACGATGATCTGGTCGCCCACGACTGCGATGTAGATCGGCAAGCCACCAAAGTCATTCATTTCCAGCTTGATGCTGGACTCGGAGCCTTGGACGAGGGAGAGAGTGATGTCGTTCGCGACCACTTCGTCCAGGGCCTGAAGGGCGCTGTAGAGGCGGTCGATGTTCCAGTTGTTACCTGCGCTCATGTAATTCTCCGACATGAATGAGCCAGCCAGAATCGGTTGGCGTAGCTGTTTCTCCATCTGCTTGAGCAGGCTTCGGTTTTCGGGAAGCACCCAAGTCTCGTGTTTCACATACCCGGCGGCACTCAGGCCCGCGCGCATCTGCTTCATGTAGAAGCTCGACGGTTTTTTCGCGGAGGGTTTGGCGCGCTCTCCCGTGTGGCTCACTGAATCGGTCACAGACCCGTCAGGCGGATCTGCTGGAGAGCTACTTTGCATGGTGCTGAACCCCACTGTGAAAAACTCACGCGTGAGAAACACTACAGGTAGTTTCGAAAGCCCACAATAGCTCACGCGTGAGATTTTTATTTGTCACAAATGGCTGATAAACCTGTGGGAGCGAGCTTGCTCGCGATAGCGGCATATCAGTTTGCAGAGAGGCTGGATTTACCGACGCCATCGCGAGCAAGCTCGCTCCCACCGTTTTTTTGAGCGTTCACAGATCAGGCGTCCACCATCGATCCTCTGTGGAAGCTGATGGCGGCTTACGGATAGCTGAAGCTCTTGACCAGCGTCAGCTCGCCCACCGCCCGCATCGGCACCACGAAAGTTTCCATCTTCTCGTTCGGTGTGCCTTCCTCCGTGATCACGGTGACCTGTGCGGTGGTCAGGGCTTGTTGCGCTTGCGCCCCACCGCCCTCACCCTCTTCGCCGTCCGCCTCACTGCGATAACCGCCGCCGTAGTAGTTCACATACACCAGGTACTGGCCTTTGATCGGCGCGGGCATGGCGAAGATTTCCGGGCCGTAGCCGGTGGTGACGTCGACGTCGAGGGCGGCGCCGTTGGCAGCGATGCGGTCGCCGTACCAGATGTGGGCACCGTCGGGGGTGACCAGGTGCAGGTCCAGGTCGGTGCCGTCGCTGTCCCAGGTCAGCAACACCCGCAGCTTGGCCGGCGTGGCACCGCCGCTGGTGTTGAGAAACTGCGTGCGGTGGCGCTGCTGGCCATCGGCGCTGCGCACTTCCACGCTGTTGCTGCCGTTGGGGAACGAGAACGGCCGGTCGAAGCGCCCCTCCTCATCCAGCTTCAGCGGCAGGCTGACGCCGTTGACGATCAACTGGCCCGGCGCATTGCTGTCCTTGGGCGCGCCTTTGATCTGCCCGGTAATGCGGGCGGTGTTGGCCTGGCCTGGAGGCGTGTTGACCGACGAGGCCGGGTAGTTGACCGTCTGGCTGAAGCTTTCGCCTTCACCGCCCGGCGCCCCGCTGCGCCAGCCGCCAACGGGGGTGTCGAGCTTGATGGCGTCAGCGGCCATGGCCGGTGGCAACGCGGTCAGGGCGCAGAGCAACAGCAAGACCTGTGGATAACGGAGTGTCATGGTCTATTCCAGCAAGAGGTGACGGGCGAGCCCTTCGATATAGGTTTCGTCCTGGCCGTTGGGGTGAGCTTCGAAGGCCAGGTGCAAATATTCATGGGTCAGGTCGAGACGGTCTTGCAGCGACAGCACGCCGCGCACATAGATGCGCTGGCGTTCGCGGTCGACATAAGGCCGGCCAAAGGCAACGCGGCAGACGGCGAAAGTGCTGATTTCGTTGTAGCCCACTTCACCTTCCAGCCGCTCACGCCAGCCCCGGCGCTGCTTGAGCAGCCAGTCCTGGGCGGCGGGCAGCGCCTCGCAGGACGCCACCGGATTGTCCCAGCGGCTGAGGCTGGCACGCGGGTAGGCGTGCAGCAGGATGGCGTCGTAGCGTTGGCCGGCGTTGGCTTGTTCCACGGCTTGCGCCCAGGACAGTTTGTCCGGGCCGGGCTGGTCGGAGTGGTAGGTGACGTCGGTACCGGCCAGGACCAGGTCGCTGGTCCAGGCGGCAATGGCACGGGTTTCAGGCGCCGCCGGGCGTGGCGCGACGCGCTGGCGATGGCTGCTGTCGTCGATGCTCAAGCAATCACCGCTGCGTTGGGCGTTCTGCAGCAGATAGGTACGGATCGCCACGGCCAGTGCCTTGGCGGCTTCGGCGGGCTCGGCCTTGGCTTCGCGCTGCAGGACCCGGGCGACGTATTCCTCCCGGTCCAGGCGCGCCACCAGCTTGCCGGGCATCAGGAACAGCTCGCCATCGCTGTGGATGTCCAATTGGTTGCCGTTGGTGAATTCGACGCGGTAATCACCGCGCAATTGACCCGGCGCGGCAGTCCGGTCACCGGCCATCACCCGCTGCCAGGGATAGCGGGCAAACAGGCCGACTTCCACGCAACGCCCGGTTTCCGCCGGCCAGCGGGACGGCAATGCCGCCGCCAAACCTTCGCCGTAGACTTTCAAGACTTGCTGGCTGGTGCCACGGCCCCCGGCCCACACCGGGGTGCCGTCGGCCAGCCAACCGGCGAAACCGCCTTGTCGGGAGGAAGGCCCCTGATCACCCAGCCAGCTCCAGGTCTTGACCCGCAGGCGACTGCCTAACTCGCCAACCAGCCTCCCGTCCGCCGCGCCGAGCACCACATCCAGCAGCACCCGACGGGCCTGGTCCTGGGCCGGCAACATGGCCAGGGCCTTGAGCAGTTCCGCGACCGGCACCTGCGTCTGGGGCTGCAAGGCCGGCAGGTCCAACAACCAGGCCGGCGCCTGGCGGGCCTGCCAGTAATCGCGCCAGTTCGAAGCCGACAACCCGAGCCGCTGCGGCTCGAAATACAAGCCACAGGATTTCACCAGCGCCTGATCTCGACCGATGCTCTGCCCGGCATTGCAGCAATAGACCTCCTCCTTCGACTCGCCGCGGCACTCATAGACCGGCTCGCGAGCGTCGGTGTCCACCAACCAGGCATAGACAAACAGTTTCCACAGACTGCCCAGTGGCGCCTGCAAGGAAGCGGGCAACGGCTGGCGATCCAGCACCTGGGCCTGGCTCACTCGCAGCAATTGACCGTCGAAGGCCAGGCGCAACGGCTCGTCCTGCGCCGTTGCCAGCGCAGGGATCAAGCACAACAACCACCCAACCCACCGCCTGCGCATGTCAGTTGACCGTGACCTGACCAAGCGCCGGTTTCTGTTCACGAGCCTGATTCTGCGGCGCGTAGACCTGGGTGAAGCGCACCGGTGGCAAGGTGAACTGGCCCTTCTGGGAGAAACGCACCAAATGCCGCAGGCGCAGCTCGCCACTGAGGGCGTCCAACGGTACCGCGTACGCCATCTGGCCAGGCTCGAAGCGGGCCTTTTCCAGGGACGTCGGTTCGCTGTCGGCCTTGCCCATCAACTGGATGCCCCACGTGGTGCGCTCCACATCGGCGCCCGGCGGCAGCGGCACTTCGAGCATGCCGTAGCGCAGTGGCGTCGAGGCCTTGCTGTTGATGATCACTTCATCCAGATAGAGGCTGTCGCTGGACAACGGTTTGTTGCCCACGGCTTCGAGCTTGAAGGTGAAGGCCTCGTCCCCCGGCACCAGGCGCGACAGGCGCCGGGTGATGGACACCGCCATTGGCGCTACCGGCGGTTGCTGGCTCTGGAAGCTCAGTGCCGCTTGCAATGGGCGCTCCTGGGCACCGGTCAGGGTCAGTGTCGTTGGAAGCTGCGCGCCCTGCCACTGCCAGTAGGTTTCACCGGTCGCGCCCTGCTTGGCGGCCCAGCCTTCGCCCGGTGCCAAGGCCACGGCCGGCGCTGCCTGTTCGATGCTGCGCTGCAACCAGGTCAGGGCCAGGGCCCGTTCCAGGGTGGACTGCTGCGGCAACACGCGCTCCAGCAGCGCGGTGGCGCGGGCCTGGTCGAAGCTCTGCAACGACAGCACCAGGGCCTCGACGAACGGCTGGGAGCTGAGTTCCAGTTGCTGTTGCGCCGCATCGGCTTGACGACTGAAGGCCGCCGGCAACGGCACCTTGGCCTGTTTCGCCAGGGACGCGGTCAGGACACGGGCACTGGCCAAGCCAAGGGCCGAGTCCGGCGCGTACATGACCAGGCTGTCTTCACCGCTGTCCAGCACGCTCTCGGTGCTGTCTTCACTGGCCTTCGCCAGATCGTCCATCAGGCCGCTGAGCAAGGTGTTCACCGGCAGTTGCATCTGCTTGGCGAACGACAGGATCAACGCCCGTTGCAGCAGCGGCGTATCACCGGCCTGCTTGGCATAGACCTCCAGCACCCGCTGCCAGTGTTCCGGCGGCAGGCTCAGGGCCAGGGCCTGGCTGGCGTGCCAGTCGGCGTAATAGGCATAGGCGGTGAGGAAGGCATCCGGCTCACCGTCCTGGCCCCACCAGGTGAAGCTCGCCGACGGTCCGGCCATCTGCACCAGGCGCAAGCGGCTGTTTTGCATGATCAACCGCAAGCGGTCACGGATCTGCGGGTTCGACGCCAGGGTCGGATAGGCGATGCTCAACGGCAACAGACGGCTGGCGGTCTGCTCGACGCCTCCGTACGGGTAGCTCAGCAGGTCGTCCAGGGCCGAACGGAACAACGCTTGCGGGCTGTCATCCAGGCGCAGGCGAATATCGCTGGCGTCGGCCGGCAGGGTCAGCGGGGTGTCGGCGCCCGCCACGTCAACGCGCTGGCTCTGGGTGACTTGCCAGCCGTTGCCACTGGCGTTCAGGTGCATGGCCAGGGCGTCCTGGGTTTCGCCGTTCAACTGCAACTGCACGCTCAAGTCGCCACTGCTCAGTTCCATGGCCGGCAGCGCCACGTAGTTGATGCCGTTTTTCAGCTCCGCCGCCACACGCTGTTCAGCGCCGGCGTAGCGGATCAGCAGTTCGGCCTTCAGCGGTTTTTCCGCTTGGCTGAACGCGAACAGGCCCAGTTGCGGCTTGTCGCCCGTGCGGAAACGGGTCGGGCCGCTCCACTTCAGGTACAGCGGTTTTTCCGAGGCGATGAACTGCTTCTTCTGCCCCACCTGGCCGTCGTCCGCGATCGCCTTGGCCGTGATGCGCCAGCGGGTCAGGGAGTCCGGCATCTTGAAGGTGAAGCGGGCCTTGCCGTTGGCGTCGGTGACCAGCTCCGGCTGCCACGCGGCGGTGTCGACGTCTTCACGCCGCGGCCGCTCCAGCACCTTGACCCCGCGTTCGCTGCGGTTGGCCTTGCCCGGCGCGCCGGGGCTGCCTGGCAGCGCCACGTCGTAGCTGATGAACGACAGGCTGGCACTGGTGCGCACATTGTTGCGACGCGGGTGATAGAAGAACTGATCGATGGTCGGCGCGACTTCCGGTTGCAGGGCGTAGACCATTTCGTCCACCACGCTGACCGTCAGGTGCGCCGGGATCGCCTTGCCGGCGAACTGGGTGCTCAGGTCCACGGTCACCGTGTCGCCAGGGCGGTAAGTCGCCTTGTCGGTGACGACGGCAACGTCGATCTGCGGCGTGACCACCTTGATGCCGGCGTTCTGGAAGCTGTACTGGCCGCCCTTGGTGTACAGCACCGAGAAGGTCAGGTTCGGCGCGAAGGCGTCCTTCACCGGAATGCGCGCGCGGTATTGGGTGTCGCTGAGTTTTTCCATCTTCAGCCAGTCGCCGCCCTTGGACAGCAGCGCCGTGGCCTCGACCTTGTCCCGCTCCAGCGACAGCAACGCATCGCTGACCGGCTCCGGGAAGGTGATCAGCGCCAGCGCTTCGTCACCGGTCTTGTATTCAGGTTTGTCGAAAACGATCTCGACCGTGCCCGGCACGGCCTTGATGCCTTCACCGGTCACCGCATGGGCGGCGGCGCCGATGACCCGGCCATGGTCGTCCTTGAGCGTCAGGTTGTAGGTACCCGGACGTTCGAAGGTCAGGCTGAAGCCCTTGTCCTTGGCCGCCAGCTTACCTTCGCCGGTGCTCTGGTCTTCCAGGCGCACCCAGGCGTAGCTGCCGGGTGTCACGGCCTTGGCTTGCTCGTTGCCGCCTTCGTTGGCGTAGCTGAACGCCACTTTCTGGCCGACGGCGCTGAACCGCTGGGGAGCACTCAGGCGGAAGTTCGCCGCGCCACGGTCGATGAGGATTTCCTTGGTGGTCTTGACCCGATACGCCGCCCCATCGCTGGCGAACACGGTGAGGGTGTAGCGGCTCGGCTTGTCGGCGGCCGGCAGGTCGAGGGTCGCGTTGCCCTTGCCATCGGTGGTTACTTCGCTGCTGGTCAGTTCCACCGGGAATTGCCCCAGGTATTGCAGCTCGTTATCCACCATCGACAGTTGCTGGGCCCGCAGGCTCAGGCTCACCTTGGCATTCACCACGGGCTTGCCGTCCGGGTACAGCAGCACCAGATTGCCCTTGACCGGCTCGCCGGTACGGTAATCCTGCTTGGCCAGGTTCAGGGCGATCTCGAAGTGCGGCTTGATGTATTCGGCCACGCGGAAGGCGCTGCTGTAGAGCTGGTCCTTGTAGCTGAAGCGCAGTTCATAGCCGCCGGCCACGGCGTTTTCCGGCAGTTGGAAACGGCCTTGGGTGCCGGCCTTGGAGTCCAGCTTCAGGGCCAGGGTTTGCAGCGCGGTGCCGGTGGCGTCCAGCACGCTGACATTCACGTCGGCGGCGGTCGGTTGTACCGAATCACGGGCGTTCTTGAACTCACGGCCAACGATTTTCAGCGACACCCAATCCCCCGGCCGGTACAGCGGTCGGTCGGTGAAGGCATAGAGCTTGGTGTCATAGATTTCGCTGTCGTAGTAGAAGTTTTCCGAGACGAATACCCCGCCCTCCTCGTCTTCACCAATGACGAACGAACGTTCCGGGCTGACGTGCTTGAGGCGCAGCAGGCCGTCTTCATCGGTGGCACCGCTGCTCATCACGCCCAGGCCGTCGGTCCACAGCACATTGACCTTGGGCACCGAACGCCCTTCATGCTTGCGTGCGGCCCAGACCAGCAATTCGTCGCCGGCAATCTTGCTCACGGCCACGGTGTTGGAGACGAAGACCATGGTGGTCGCGCGGTATTTGCCGATCAGCGCTTCCACCAGGTACAGGCCCGGCTTCAACTGGCCCAGCGGCACATAGACGTTGCCCGGCGCGACGCTGACGAACTCACTGGAGGAACCGGCCAGGTTGACCCCGGCTGGCGGCTGGATCGGCTTGGCCTGCCACAGTGGATAACGGAACTGGCTGACCACCGGCAAGCCCGGGATCAAGGCGAATTGTGCCGGCGCTTCATACGGCGTCGGCGCGACCAGGGCGTCGCCAATCTTCAATTCCGGCACTTCTTCGGTGACTTGCTGGCGGGACTCGTAGGAGAACGCCCGCTGCATCACCCGACGGGACTTGCGGTACCAGTTGTCCCACAGGTACGCGAGGGTGTTCGACAGGCCTTCGCCCTTGAACTGGCCGTCGCTGACCACGCGGTGCAGGTTCTTCTGGCGCTTGAGGAAGTCCAGCGGCTTGTCGATGCGATAGACGCGGATGTCGGCGCCGCCGTAGGGCTCCATGCGGAACCGACGGTAGTCGCGGCCCGGCGCTTCGAGGCGAACCATGGCCTGTTCGTCGCTGGCGAAGCTGCTGTCGGCCAGCAGGAAGAAACTTTCACCGGCCACCGGCGTGTAGCCGCTGGGCTCCACCGTGTCTTCGGCATTCACGACAGGTGCCAGCAACAAGGCGAACAGCAGGGGCAATTTTGAACACAAGCGCAGCATGCGGGCACCGGTCATTGGGAGAGAAAGTTGAGTCGATAGACGCCGATGAAGTTGGGGTTGGCTGCGTCGGGTATCCATCGGGTGTCCTTCCAGTTCATGAGTTGTTGCAGGCTTGCGGAGCGCATGCCGTTGTCGGTAGGGGTTGTGGTGCCGGTGTGATAGGCGATGTAGCGGCCCATCCAGATCATCAGGTGCTGGTCGTCGCCCTGGTCGAAGAACATCAGGTCGCCGGGCCGGGCCTGGGCGACATCGCGGCCCACCAGGCGACTGTTGAACTGGATCAGCTTGATGGCGTTGACGTAGGGCCCGACCTTGCCGCCGCCCTGCTGCCATTGCTGGGCGAGGCGCCGTTGTGCATCGCTGAGCGGCAGTTCCGGCGGCAGGTAGCGATTGGACAGGCCATTGCTGCGCAGCCATTTTTCATCGTGGACCTTGAGCGCTTCGTTGGCGGCAAAGCGCACCAGCCCGGCGCAATCCTGCTGGTACCAGCGCGGGCTCGGGCCTCTGCTCAGCTGTTCCTGGGCAATGCGCACGAACCAGGCGCGAAAGACCTGGGATTGCTGCACATCCAGCGCCGGCGCCTCGACGGCAAGCGCCGGCCCGCCGAGCAGCAACGCCAGCAGCAACGTCAACGCGGGGTTGCGGATCCGTGCTGTCACAGCGCTTTCCATTCCAGCGGCAGCCATTGCCAGTGACCATCCGGTTCGCTGCCCGCAGGCAAGGTCAGCGCGTATTTGCCATAGCCGCCGAGGGTGCGCAGTTTCGGGATCAGGTAGGTTTGCGCGGCGTTGTAGAACACCGGTTCCATGTCCTGGGGCAAGCTGTCGAGGGTTTCACGCTGCATCAGTTGCGCCATGGAATCCGGGCCGAAGTAGACCGGCATCAGCAGGTCCTTGGGCACGACGTCGGCCATGGGCGGGAAGCGTTTGTCGAGGGTGCCGAGGGCCTTGTCCACGAGTTTGTCATCGAGGGAGAACAGCAAGGTCGAACCGTGGCGTGCCAGGCTGACCCGCAGGAACGCCTTGCCGGTAATCGCCTCGGGCTGCTCCGCTTCCTTGGCCAGGTAAGGGCCGAAACTGGAGCTGACCTGACGCAGCCACTGGTGCGTCGAGCCTTGTTGTTTCTCGACGACCGGGAAGGCATGTTCGGCGACATTGTTTTCATAGGCACCGACCATCGAACCGAACAGGTTGCCCAGGTCGGCATCGAGCTTGCCATCGTCTTCATTCAGGCTCGCCACCAACAGTGGCGTGTACAGGCGCGAATCGGCGTACCAGCACAGGCCTGCGGCGCCGGCCACATGGTCGACCATGGCCTGGGCGGCTTTTTCGTCGGCGCCGAGTTTGACCAGCAACGGTTTCTGTTGCTCGGCGGCCAGGGGCAAGGCCACGCAGGCGCTGGCGCCCATGGGCATGGCTTGCCAGATCGGCTTGAAGTCGAAGTCCGGCTGGTTTTCCAGCTCGTCCATGGCCAGGAAGCTGTGCCAGCCCTTGTCGTCCATGTCGAAACGCAAACCGGCGAAGTTCGGGATGAAACGCTGGTAGCCCATGGCGAGCACGCTGGCGTTGACCGAGATGCGTTGCTTGACCTCCGGCGCCTTGGGCGGCAGGCCGAAGGCTTCGGGGAACAGTTTGTCGCCGTTGAGCAAGGCGGCCAGGGCGGTCGTCGACACGCTGCCCGGTTCAACCGCGGAGCCGCTGGCCGGGTCGTACAACTTGGTCGGGTTGGACAACACCACCAGCTTGTCGCCATGGGAGGCGAAGAGCAGGGATTTACTGGCGTTGTAGCTGAGCTGGTAGAGCGCAACGTCGTCACCGCCGACCTTCAGGTCGCTGAGCTTGCTCAGTTGCGCGTCATCCAGTGCGACTTTCGCCAACGGCTCCAGCACCTTCGCCAGGCCGCCGCGATCCATCACCAGCAGGAAATCCTTGAGGCGACCGTCCGCACCGCGCCACAACGCGACATCGGCCGGCTGGTCGAAAAGTTCTTCGATCAGGCTGTCCTGGAGCTTGAGGTCATGCTCGTAGATGATTCGGCGCAGGCTGCCGATCAGCCCGAGGCGGTCGGCGTGGGCCTCGTAATAGAAGACGAAGTCCTCGGTGAGCGTGGCCTTGAGGAACGGCACCGCCAGCAGGTCCTTGGGCAACTGGCTCAGGGAATGCGCCTCGAGCAAGCCGTCGGGGCGGCTCAGGCCGAGTTTTTCCAACGCCAACTCCATGGGCGGCGCCTTGGGCTTGGTCATGAACCAGCCCAACCCGGCGGCCACACCCGCTACCAGGCACAGCCCGATCAGTATCGCCGGCCAGCGGCGCACAGGTTTGGCGACAGGGGTCGGCGTGGTCGGGGAAGCAGTGTTGTCGCTCATATTCACAAGGGCCTGTTCATCCGTGGAGCGGATACTTAGTAGTTGAAAGTCTTGACCAGCAACAGATCGCCAATGGCGCGCAGGGGTACGACAAAGGTCTCGCGTTTTTCATTGACGGTGTTTTCGTTGAGCACCAGGTTGATCTGCGAGGTGATCACCTCGTTCTGGTTGCTGGCCTCATCAAAGTTGTAGCCTTCGCTGCCGTAGTTGCCCCAATAGTTCACGTAGACCAGGTAGGTGCCGTGCATCGGCGCGGTCATGGTGAACATTTCAGGGCCGGGGCCGTCGACGCCATCCGGGTCGAGACCGCCGCCGTTGCTCAGCGCCGGCTGGCCGAAGAACGCATGTTGGCCGTCGGGTGTGACGATATGCAGATCGAGTTCGGCCTTGGGATCGTCCCAGCCCAGCACCACGCGGATCTGTGCCGGGGTGCGCAGGTTGTTGGCTTCATAGAATTGCACGCGCTTGAGGGAGCGGCCCTCGGAGCTGCGCACCTCGACGCTGTTGGAACCGGCGCCGAACGCATACGGCCGGGCGAACCGGCCCTCGTCGTCGGTATAGAGATTCAGTGGATTGCCGTTGACCGCCAGGCTATGGGGCTGGCGAGCCGTGCCCATGTCCTTGATCCGGCCCTCGATCATCGTGCGGTTGCGCTGCACGCCCCGGTCGATGGGCGGGGTGGGATAAGCGACCTGGGGGTTTTCCGTGCGATCGAGCAGGCCACTGTAGCGCCAGCCCCCGACCGGTTCCGACAGCTCGGCCGAAGGCTCTGCCCACGCCAACGGCGCACCGAGCAACACGATCAATAAAGAAAGAAAACGCACGTATGCCTCCTGCCATGCACGACGCAACCCGGCGCCCTTCCCCGGGCGCTGTTTGTCATTATTCGGGTTTCGTCTGGAGGCCCCGCTACAAGGGGCCGTAGATGGCGCGAAGAGTAGCTATTCGGCGGATTTTCCACAATCGGGGAACACTCGATTCTGTGTGGGAAATCACGTACTGAGAGGTGCGTGAGCCGAATAGAGCCGCTATTCGGCTCACCAAATGAGCCGAATACGAAAACTGACGTTTATTTCGGAGGCAAACCCGTGGCGAGGGCGCTTGCTCCCGCTGGGCTGCGAAGCGGCCCCAACCTGCCGGGGTTGAACCGGATTGCGACTGCTGCGCAGTCGAGCGGGAGCAAGCTCCCTCGCCACAAAAGCAGGTCGGTGCACGCCCGTTGTCCCGCTTCGATCCCCCTGCCCTGATTTGCCCCAAAACCCCATGTCTGCTAGTGTCGCGCCGGTTTAACAGTCAACCGGAATAGCCGCCATGGCCCGCAAAAAAGCTGCACTGGATTTCGAACAATCTCTGGCCGACCTGCAAACGCTGGTGGAACGGCTGGAGAACGGCGAATTGTCGCTGGAAGACTCGCTGACCGCCTTCGAGCAGGGTATCGGCTTGACTCGCGACTGCCAGGCGGCGCTGGCCCAGGCCGAGCAGAAGGTGCAATTGCTGCTCGAGCGCGATGGTGAGCTGACCGAAGAGCCTTTCGACGCGGAACAACCTGAATGATCGGTGCCTATCAGGCCAGCAGCCAGGCCCGGGTCAATGCTGCACTGGATACGTTGTTCAGCGCCCCGAGCCCGGAACTGGCGCGCCTGTACGAAGCCATGCGCTACAGCGTGATGAACGGCGGCAAGCGTGTGCGGCCGCTGTTGGCCTATGCCGCGTGCGAAGCCTTGGGCGGCCAGGCTGAACAGGCCAACGGCGCGGCCTGCGCGGTGGAGCTGATCCACGCGTATTCGCTGGTGCACGACGACTTGCCAGCCATGGACGATGATGACCTGCGCCGCGGCCAGCCGACCACCCACAAGCAATTCGACGAAGCCTGCGCGATCCTGGCCGGCGACGGTTTGCAGAGCCTGGCGTTCAGCGCCCTGCTGGACCCGGCCCTGAGCGACTGCCCGGCGCAGATTCGCCTGGAGATGGTCAGCGCCCTGGCGTTGGCGGCGGGCCCCGCCGGAATGGTCGGCGGCCAGGCCATCGACTTGGGTTCGGTGGGCCTGAAGCTGGACCAGAACGCCCTGGAATACATGCACCGGCACAAGACCGGCGCGCTGATCGAGGCGAGCGTGCGCCTCGGCGCGCTGGCCAGCGGTCGGTCCACCCCCGAGCAGTTGCAAGCCTTGCAGACCTACGCCCGGGCCATCGGCCTGGCGTTCCAGGTGCAGGACGACATCCTCGACGTGGAAAGCGATACCCAGACCCTCGGCAAACGCCAGGGCGCCGATATCGCCCGGGACAAGCCGACCTACCCGGCCTTGCTCGGCCTCGATGCGGCCAAGGACTACGCCCTGGAGTTGCGCGACCAGGCCTTGGCCGCGCTGCGACCCTTTGACGCGGCGGCCGAGCCGTTGCGCGACTTGGCGCGATATATCGTCGAACGACGCAGCTGATACAGGGTCAACCCATTCATAAGTGCGTATCGGCCAAGTTCCGGCCTACGCGTGGGCAGCTTGCGATGCATAAGGTAAACTGCCGCCTCTTTCTATACCTATAACGATTCGCCTGATGCCCACGACGTTTCAAGAGATTCCCCGCAAGCGCCCGACCACGCCCCTGCTGGACCGCGCCAACACGCCGGACGGCCTGCGTCGCCTGGGTGAAGCCGAGCTGGAAACCCTGGCCGATGAGTTGCGCCTGGAACTGCTCTACACAGTCGGCCAGACCGGTGGGCACTTCGGTGCCGGCCTGGGCGTCATCGAGCTGACGATCGCGCTGCACTACGTGTTCGACACCCCAGACGACCGGCTGGTGTGGGACGTCGGACACCAGGCCTACCCGCACAAGATCCTCACCGGTCGTCGCGAGCGCATGGGCACGCTGCGCCAGAAGGACGGCATCGCCGCCTTCCCACGTCGCTCCGAGAGTGAGTACGACACCTTTGGCGTCGGCCATTCCAGCACCTCCATCAGCGCCGCCCTGGGCATGGCGATTGCCGCCCGCCTGCAAAACAGCGAGCGCAAGGCCATTGCCGTGATCGGCGACGGCGCACTGACCGCGGGCATGGCTTTCGAGGCGCTGAACCATGCGCCGGAAGTCAACGCCAACATGCTGGTGATCCTCAACGACAACGACATGTCGATCTCGCGCAATGTCGGCGGGTTGTCCAACTACCTGGCGAAGATCCTCTCCAGCCGCACCTACGCCAGCATGCGCGAAGGCAGCAAGAAGGTGTTGTCGCGCCTGCCCGGTGCCTGGGAAATCGCCCGCCGCACCGAAGAATACGCCAAGGGCATGCTGGTGCCCGGCACGCTGTTCGAAGAACTGGGCTGGAACTACATCGGCCCCATCGACGGCCACGACCTGCCCACCCTGATCGCCACCCTGCGCAACATGCGCGACCTCAAGGGCCCGCAGTTCCTGCACGTGGTCACCAAGAAAGGCAAAGGCTTCGCCCCGGCGGAAGTCGACCCGATCGGCTACCACGCCATCACTAAGCTCGAACCCCTGGACGCCCCGGCCGCCGCGCCGAAAAAGCCCAGTGGACCGAAGTATTCCAGTGTCTTCGGCCAATGGCTGTGCGACATGGCCGCCGCCGATCCACGCTTGGTGGGCATTACCCCGGCGATGAAGGAAGGCTCGGACCTGGTGGCGTTCAGCGAACGCTACCCGCAACGCTATTTCGACGTGGCGATTGCCGAGCAGCACGCCGTGACCCTCGCCGCCGGCATGGCCTGCGAAGGCGCCAAGCCGGTGGTGGCGATCTATTCGACCTTCCTGCAACGGGCCTACGACCAGTTGATCCATGACGTGGCGGTGCAGAACCTCGACGTGCTGTTCGCCATCGACCGCGCCGGCCTGGTGGGCGAAGACGGCCCGACCCACGCCGGCAGCTTCGACCTGTCGTTCCTGCGCTGCATCCCCGGCATGCTGGTGATGACCCCGAGCGATGAAAACGAGCTGCGCAAGATGCTCACCACCGGCCACCTGTTCAATGGCCCGGCGGCGGTGCGCTACCCTCGTGGCACCGGCCCGAACGCGACCCTCTCGACCGATCTCGAACCCATTGAAATCGGCAAGGGCGTGATCCGCCGCCAGGGCAAGCAAACCGCCCTGCTGGTATTCGGCGTGCAACTGGCCGAGGCCTTGAAAGTCGCCGACACCTTGGACGCTACCGTGGTGGACATGCGTTTCGTCAAACCCCTGGACGAAGCCCTGGTGCGCGAGATGGCCGGCAGCCATGACCTGCTGGTGACCATCGAGGAAAACGCCATCATGGGCGGTGCCGGCGCGGCGGTCAGCGAGTTCCTGGCCCGGGAAAACATCCTCAAGTCGGTGCTGCACCTGGGCCTGCCGGACAGTTACGTTGAACACGCCAAGCCGGCGCAGATGCTCGCCGAATGCGGGCTGGACGAAGCGGGGATCGAAGCGGCGGTGCGTCAGCGGTTGCAGCTGTTGGGCCTGTAAGTTCAGCCAACACAAACTCCCTGTGGGAGCGAGCTTGCTCGCGATAGCGGTGTGTCAGCAATGAATGACTTGACTGATCCTCCGCCATCGCGAGCAAGCTCGCTCCCACAGGGGTTTGTGCAGATCAGAAATGTCCGGAACACCCATGAAACTGCGCCTCGCCCTCACACTTTCCCTACTGCCAACCCCGGAACTGCTGGCCGACGCCTTCGAACGCGACCAGGCCTTGAAGCTGCCCGACATCGTGATCAGCGCCAACCGCCAAGTCGAGGCCCGCAACGACAGCAGTGCCGCCAACACCGTGTTCACCCGCGACGACATCGAGCGCTTGCAACCGGCCAGTGTCACGGACTTGCTCAGCCGCGTGCCGGGGGTGCAAGTGGCGCCGCTGGGTGGGCGCGGCAGCCTGCCGGGGATTTACATTCGCGGGACCAAATCGGCCCAGAGCCTGGTGCTGGTGGACGGCCAGCGCATCGGCAACGCCACCTCCGGCGACAGCAACCTGCAACGCCTGAACATCAACCAGATCGAGCGCGTGGAAGTGCTGCGCGGTTCGCGTTCGGTGATCTACGGCGCCGACGCGGTGGGCGGGGTGATCCAGATTTTCACCCGTCGCGGCAACACCCAGGGCCTGCAACCGCGCCTGCATATGGGGGTCGGCAGCCACCAGACCTGGGAGCGCAGCCTAGGCCTGTCCGGCGGCGACGAGCAGACCCGTTTCAACCTCGGCGCCAGCCTCGACGACAGCGCTGGTAGCAACCGGACCCACGAGTCCTACGCCAGCGACCGCGACGAAGATGCCAACCGCAATCAGTCCTTCAGCCTGAGCCTGAGCCATGCAGCCAGCGATGACCTGGAAGTTGGCCTGAACCTGCTGGATAACCGCGGCAAAAGCGAATACGACAACCCATTCGGCCGCTTCGACCCGAACACTTTCGAGTCCCTGCCCCAGCAACCCTACAGCGAGTTCGCGGTGAGCAGCTTCAGCACCTATGTGGACGGGCGCATCAACGACACCTGGAAATCCCGCCTGGAACTGGGCCACAGCGAGAACCGCGAAAAAACCTTCGACAAGCTCAGCGATGTCCGCGAAGTCTTCAACACCTACCGCGATTCGGTGACCTGGCAGAACGATGTGACGCTGGACGAGCGCAACAGCCTGATCGTCGGCGGCGATTGGTATCAGGACCGGGTCAACAGCAGCACGCCGTTCGACGAAGACAGCCGCTGGAACCGTGCAGCGTTCATCCAGCACCGCTTCCAGGCCGAAACGTTCTCGACTGAACTGGGCCTGCGTCGCGACCAGAATCAACAGTTTGGCGGCCAGAACAGTTGGAGCGGCACCCTCACCGTGCCGGTCAATCCGCACAACGACCTGTTGCTGACCTACAGCGAGAGCTTCCGCGCACCGACCTTCAACGACCTGTACTACCCGGACTTCAGCAACCCCGACCTGAAGCCCGAGACGGCCAAGAGCTACGAGCTGCAATGGCGCAGCCAACTGAGCGACAGCGCCCGCCTGGAAACCTCGCTGTACCGCACCGACCTGGAAGACGCGATCATTTTTGGCCGCGACTCACGCCCGCAGAACGTCGCCTCGGCGCGGATCAACGGCTTTGAAATGGCCTATCTGCAGGATGTCTTCGGCTGGCAGGGCAATCTGGCCCTGGCCATCATCGACCCGCGCGACCGTGACAGCGGTCACACCCTGGCCCGCCGCGCCCGACGGACCTTGAGCCTGGACCTGGACCGGCAATTCGACCGCCTCGGCCTGGGCGTCACCTGGCAAGCGGTGAGCGGCAGCTACGACGATGAAGACAACCGCAACGCCCTGGGCGGCTATGCCCTGCTCGGGTTGCGCGGCAGTTGGGCGCTGACCCGGGAGGTGAAGCTGGAGATGAAGGTGGATAACCTGCTGGACAAGGGCTACAGCCGGGCGCTGTATAGCCATGATGGGGGGCAGTATGGGTATCGGGAGGAAGGTCGGGCGTGGTTGTTTGGGGTGACCTGGACCCCGGAATTCTGATCAAGGATCTGTGGTGTCTGGGCTGGCCTCATCGCGAGCAAGCTTCGCTCCCACAGTTAACCTGTGGTGAATCCCTGTGGGAGCGAGCTTGCTCGCGATTGCAGGCGCCGCGGTCTATCGGTCTGGCGCAATCAGCTCACATAGCCGCGCCGTCGCCTCGATCATCTGCCCACTGGGCCGTTCCAGGCCTTTGTCATTGACCAACAACAACCGCCCCTGCGCCACCGGCCAGGTTTTCCAGGCATCGAGCTGCGTCTGTTCCGTGGCCAGGATGACGTGCGGATTACGTTGCAGCACCGCTTCCACACTCACCTGCGGCGCTGGCACGCTCAGGTCGGCAAAAACGTTGTGGGCACCGCACACGCTCAGCGCATCACTGATGATCTGCCCACCACCAACGGTGTACAGCGGCCGATCCCAGACCTGGTAGAACACTGGCAACGGCGGGTCCCGTCGATAGCGCTGGCGTAGCGCCTCGAGACGCACGCGCAGCTGCGCCGCCCGTTGCACGCCCCGCTCCGGGCGGCCGAGCTGCTGGGCGATGGCTTCGATTTGCGTGATGAGTTGGTCGAGGCTGCGGGGCTCGGCGACATGGATGGGGATGCCCAGGCCCTTGAGCTGCTCGCGCTGGGCCGGGCCGACACTGCCAGGCCAGAGCAGGAGCAGATCGGGCTTGAGGCTGAGCAAGCGCTCCATGTCCAGTTGCCCGTACCGGCCTACCGAGGGCACTTCCCTGAGCGCCGGCGGGCGATCCCCGCCATCCAGCACGCCCACCAACAGGTCGGCGGAGCCCAGTTCAACGACGATTTCCGACAGCGACGGCGCCAGGCTGACGACCCGCGAGGCGGCCATCGTCGAGGCACTGACGGCCAGCAGCAAGACCGCCAGCCAGCGGCTCATCAGCCGAGTTGACGCGGGATGCGGTACAGGTAGAACAACACGGCGGTCGACAAGGCCAGCAGCATCAACGGCACGGCTTCCAGGCCCACGAACACCGCCAGGGCGCCGATCCAGGCCGGCAGCCCGGCCACCAGGAAGGCGGCGCGACGACGGGCCGCCAGGTCGATCCAGGCCTGGGGCTCTTCGGGTGTGTCGAGGGCTTTCTGGGTAGCGACCAGGGCCTGTTTATACGGCCCGAAGAATCGCAGGCTGACAAACATCGACGCCAGGCCGGCAATGAACAACGGCATCGCCAGCACCGGCAGAATCGCTTCGCCCTGGCCGAACACCGCATTGATCACGAACAGTGGCAGCAAGGCCAGGGCCAGGTATTTCCACCAACTGATCGACAGCCGCCGCCGAACCTGACCGCGCGTCACGCCCGGTCAACCTCGCCTTGGTGCTCGTTGCCCATCATGTGGTCGAGCTTGCTGGCCTTGGTTGCCAGGTAGAGTTTGTTGTGGGGATTGTGACCGGTGTGCAGCGGCACACGCTCGGCCACCACGATGCCCATATCGGTCAACGCCTTGACCTTGCGTGGGTTGTTGGTCATCAAGCGCAGCGACTTCACGCCCAGATGCTCCAGCATCGGCAGGCAGATGCTGTAGTCACGCAGGTCGGCGGCAAAGCCCAGGCGTTCGTTGGCTTCCACGGTATCGGCGCCGCCATCTTGCAGTTCATAGGCGCGGATCTTGTTCAACAGGCCAATGCCACGGCCTTCCTGGCGCAGGTACAGCAACACGCCACGGCCTTCGCGGGCGATGGCCTGCAGCGCGGCCTCGAGTTGCGAGCCGCAATCGCAGCGCTGGCTGAACAGGGCATCGCCGGTCAGGCATTCGGAATGCAGGCGGCCCAGCACCGCAGATCCGTCGGCGAAATCACCCAGGCTGAGCACGACATGCTCGCGGCCGGTGGCTTCATCGAGAAAACCATGCATGGTGAATTGCGCAAAGGGCGTTGGCAGCTTGGAAGCGGCAACAAAAACGACAGGCACCGGTGTGCTCCTGATCTAGTACTGGAGTTTCGCAGAGGCGGGCATTGTAACAGCACGTCCCGACCGACGCTTAGGCTGAATTGTCGGCCATAACCATCGAAAAGTTTGATTACGGCTTCGGTGGCTTGCCATTCTCGTCGAAAGGATAAGGTTGCTTCCAATGTTCGAAAATCGGCTTGAGCTGGCCGGTTTTCACCAGCACTTCCATCCGCCGGTCGAACAGCTCGCTCAATGCTCGTCCATTGGCGTTGTTGGCAAAGCCCAGGTAGAGGGGCAAGTTGATCAGGGGCGAGCGTTTGAACTGCTTCGGGTTATCGGCCTTGGCGAGCACTTCTTCGATTTCCATCGACGCATCGATGTAAAAATCCGCTCGCTCATGGATCAGCATCGGCAAGATACCCACCGCCCGGTGGATCTCATTGAAACGCCGGATGTTGGGCAGGTAGTTGTTGTATTCGTACCCGCGCATCCATACCAGCCGATAGTTGCCAATCGTCGCCAGGGTGGGCGTCGGCTTGGAGGCCAACCCCAAGGCATAGATGTGATCGACGTCGTAGTGCCACTTCGGGTAAAGCACGCCTTCGGATTCATCCCGATAGGCGCCGACCTGCACGTCGACCTCGCCGCGCTGCACCAGCCCGATCGACCGGGTGTAGGGCACGCTGCGGATTTCCAGCTTGACGCCTTCAGGTTCGAACACCGCGCGCAAGATGTCCCAGCCCATGCCCTGGCCATCGGCCTGGGTGTAATCGGCCCACTCCTCGCTGGCCGCGCGGACCTTGTCAGGCAGCGGTGCCGACTCGGCCACCCTCACACCCGCACAGGCTCCCAGACACAGCAACAGCAGTAGTGCGCGGCTTACGCCCATGCCTGGCTCCTTCAGGTGAAACACCACACCAATCCTTGCATTGCCAGCCAGGCGAAAACCCCGGCCAATACATCGTCGAGCATGATCCCGACACCTCCGTGCACATGTCGGTCGATCCAGCGGATCGGCCACGGCTTGAGGATATCGAAGAAACGGAACACCAGAAATCCCGTCAGCAACCAATACCAGCCTTCCGGCACCAGCCACAAGGTGATCCACATGCCGACCATTTCGTCCCAGACGATGCCTTCATGGTCGTGCACCCGCAGGTCGTCCGCCACCTTGCCACACAGCCAGAAGCCAAACAGCATGGTGATGCCGAGCATCAACCAGTAGCCCCAGTCCGGCAACATCTGCCACAACGGAATGAAAGGTAGCGCAACCAGCGAGCCCCAAGTGCCCGGCGCTTTAGGTAAAGTGCCCGAACCAAAGCCAAATGCCAGGAAATGCCAGGGATTGCGCCAGACCGAAGGCGGAACGAACTCTGCCGGGACCTGGTTGGGATGATCTGTCACGGTGTCTCCCGAAAATGTTGATAGCCCCGTACATGCGGGGTGATGTCATGCCCGTCGCTGTCGACCAGCGTGACGCCTTGCCCGGCCAGCACGCTGCCGATCACATGGATCGGCCAGCCTTCGGCCTGCAACGCCGACAATCGGCTCGGCGGCAGGGCGAACAGCAGCACGTAATCGTCACCGCCACTCAGGGCGGCCTGCGCGGCATCGGCCGCGCCAAGAAACGCTACCAGAGCGTTGGACAGCGGCAGTCGGTCCCGTTCGACCTGCAAGGCTACCCCGGACGCCAGGGCGATATGCCCGCAATCGGCCAGCAGGCCATCGGAAATATCCATCGCCGCGCTGGCCTTTGCGCGCAACGCCAGGCCCAAGTCGATCTGCGGTCGGGGCGACCAATAATGAGCCAGCAGTGGCTCGGCAATCCCGGGCTCGGCGCGACGCTGGCCGAGCACCAATGGCAAGGCGCCGGCGGCATTGCCCAGTTCGCCGCCGACACACAGCAGGTCGCCGGGCTGCGCGCCGCTGCGGGTCAGGGCCTGGCCGGACGGCACGTGGCCGAACACGGTCATGGTCAGGCTCAACGGCCCACGCGTGGTGTCCCCTCCCACCAGCGCCACGCCACAGGCCTGGGCCATCTGGTTCAAACCGCGGGCATAGGCTTGCAGCCAATCGGCGGTCACCGTCGGCAAGGTCAGGGCCAGGGTAAAGGCCAAGGGCTTGGCGCCCATGGCAGCCAGGTCGCTGACCGCCACGGCCAGCGAGCGCTGGCCGAGCAGGAATGGGTCGCAAGGGTCTGGAAAATGCACACCGGCCACGAGCGTGTCGGTGGAGACCGCCAGCTGTTCTCCGGGAGGAGCTGCCAGCAAGGCGCAGTCGTCGCCGATCCCCAGCGCAACGCCCTCGCCGCCCTGCGCGCAAGGCGCGGCGGCGAAGTAGTTACGGATCAGCTCAAACTCACCCATTAAGTGTCCTGTCTCACCAATGCTGTTCATATTTTGTCGGCGTCTATTGGCGCCATACCGCGTTGCCGCTCCTCGCCATAGCGGGCTATGACTCGTCGCGGCGCCTTGTCTGGCACCAACAGCCACTCGACAAAAAATGAACGCATTGGCAAGACAGGACACGTTCAAGCGCCAATCAGCGCTTGAACGCCTTCACTTCAGCTTCACGCAGGCGCGGGGCGAGCTTGTCGAGCACACCGTTGACGAACTTGTGGCCATCGGTGGAGCCGAAGACTTTCGCCAGTTCGATCCCTTCGTTGATCACCACGCGGTACGGCACGTCGACGCGCTTGAGCAGTTCCCAGGTGGACAGGCGCAGAACCGCCAGCTCAACCGGATCCAGCTCTTCGATGGTCAGGTCCAGGCAAGGCGTGAGGGCGGTGTCGATTTCGGTCTTGAACTGCGGGACCCCGTGCAGGATCTCGCGGAAATAAGCACCGTCGACATCACTGAAATCGTTATCGACCCGGAACTGCGCTTCGATCTCGTTCAGCGATTGCTTGGCCATGTGCCATTGATACAGCGCCTGGGTCGCGAGCTGACGGGCTTCGCGACGCTTGACGCTTTTCGATGGCTTGCCGGCGTCCGCAGGCTTTGGATCGCGCGGGTTGAAACGATCGCTTTCGTCGCTAATCACTTGGCCTCCAACTGCGCCAGCAGGCTGACCATTTCCAGGGCGGACAGGGCAGCTTCGGCACCTTTGTTACCGGCCTTGGTGCCGGAACGTTCGATGGCTTGTTCGATGGAATCAACGGTCAGCACGCCAAAAGCGACCGGCACGCCGAACTCCATGGACACCTGGGCCAGGCCCTTGGTGCATTCGCCAGCCACGTATTCGAAGTGCGGCGTACCACCACGAATGACCGCGCCCAGGGCGATGATCGCCGCATATTCGCCCTTTTGAGCGACTTTCTGCGCAACCAGCGGAATTTCGAAGGCGCCAGGGGCACGGATGATGGTGATGTCGCTTTCGCTCACGCCATGGCGAACCAGGGCATCGACCGCACCGCCAACCAGGCTCTCGACCACGAAACTGTTGAAACGGCCCACTACCAGAGCGTAGCGGCCTTTAGGGGCGATGAAGGTACCTTCGATGGTCTTCAGGGTCATTCGTCAGATCTCTTAAAGAGCCAGAGCGCGTTCTATACGCGCTCCTTCAGTGATATTAGCCACGAATTACAGCACTCGCAGATCCCGCATTGCCGCTCACTTGCGCTTCTTTGTGGCGAGGGGATTTATCCCCGCTGGGCTGCGAAGCGGCCCCTTTTTTGGGACTGCTGCGCAGTCCAGCGGGGATAAATCCCCTCGCCACAATAATCTAACAAGCCTGAACAATAATGCCGGAATCCGCAGGCCATTATTCGGAGGGCACGTATTCTACAACTTCCAGATCGAAACCGGATATCGCATTAAATTTCATCGGTGCGCTCATCAGGCGCATTTTACGCACGCCCAGGTCACGAAGGATCTGCGAACCGGCACCGACGATGCTGTAGGTGGTCGGTTTTTTCACTGCAGTTTGATCCGCGGTTTCGCGAATGTGCGCCAGCAGCACGTCGCCATCGAGCGGGTGGCCGAGCAGCAACACCACGCCGCTGCCAGCCTCGGCCACCGCGGCCATGGCGGCCCGCAGGCTCCAGCGGCCGGGTTGCTTGACCATCAGCAAATCGCGCAGCGGGTCCATGTTGTGCACGCGCACCAGGGTCGGCTCTTCGGCGCATACGGTGCCCAGAGTCAGCGCCATGTGCACGTCGCCTTCCACCGAGTCGCGGTAGGTCACCAGGTTGAACTGGCCCAGTTCGCTGTCCAGCGGCTGCTCGGCAATCCGCTGAACGGTACGTTCGTGGATCATCCGGTAGTGGATCAGGTCGGCGATGGTGCCGATCTTGATGTTGTGTTCGGCGGCGAAGGCTTCCAGTTCCGCGCGACGGGACATGGTGCCGTCGTCGTTCATCACTTCGCAGATCACGCCGCTGGGTTCGAAGCCGGCCATGCGCGCCAGGTCGCATGCCGCTTCGGTGTGGCCGGCGCGGGCCAGGGTGCCACCGGCCTGGGCCATCAGCGGGAAGATGTGGCCGGGGCTGACGATGTCTTCGGCCTTGGCGTCCCGGGCGGCGGCAGCCTGTACGGTGCGCGCGCGATCAGCGGCGGAGATCCCGGTGGTCACGCCTTCGGCGGCCTCGATGGACACGGTGAACTTGGTGCCGAAGCCCGAACCGTTGCGTGGCGCCATCAGCGGCAGCTTGAGCAGTTCGCAGCGCTCGCGGGTCATCGGCATGCAGATCAGGCCACGGGCGTGCTTGGCCATGAAGTTGATGTGTTCGGCCTTGCAGCACTCGGCGGCCATGATCAGGTCGCCTTCGTTCTCGCGGTCTTCGTCATCCATGAGGATGACCATCTTGCCTTGGCGGATGTCTTCTACCAGTTCTTCGATGCTATTGAGCGCCACACGGCACCCCCTTGGGTCAGGATTTGAGGTAGCCGTTGGCGGCCAGAAAACTTTCGGTGATGTTACCCGCAGCAGGCTCTGCGGCCTTGTCACCCAACAGCAGGCGCTCCAGGTAACGGGCCAGCAAGTCGACTTCCAGGTTGACCCGGCGACCTGGCCGGTACGAAGCCATGATGGTCTCGCTCAACGTGTGGGGAATGATCGTCAGCAGGAATTCGGCGCCATCCACCGCGTTGACCGTCAGGCTGGTGCCGTCGACGGTGATCGAGCCTTTATGGGCGATGTACTTGGCCAGTTCCTTCGGGGCGCGGATGCGAAACTCCACGGCCCGGGCATTATCCGTGCGCGAGACCACTTCACCGACGCCGTCCACGTGGCCGCTGACCAAGTGCCCGCCCAGGCGAGTGGTGGGGGTCAGGGCTTTTTCCAGGTTGACCGGGCTGCCGCTCTTGAGGTCGTTCATGGCCGTGCAGTCGAGGGTTTCGCGGCTGACGTCCGCCAGGAAGCCATTGCCTGGCAGCTCAACGGCGGTCAGGCACACGCCGTTGACCGCGATGCTGTCGCCCAGCTTGACGTCGCTCAGGTCGAGCTTGCCGGTTTCGACATGGACCCGCACATCGCCGCCCTTGGGGGTGAGTGCACGGATGCTGCCGATGGATTCGATGATGCCGGTAAACATGGAGTCCTCCTCGAGAACGGGCCGCCGCGTGAGCGAAAGCCGGGAATTATACGCTGGCCGGTGGAACGGGAACGGCGATGACTCGCCAGTCATCGCCCACGGCGCGGATTTCGGTGATTTTCAGCTGGGGAGCGTCCTTCATCTGCGCCAGCGGCCAGTCCAGCAGTGGGCGCGCCGAAGAACCGAGGAACTTGCCGGCGATGAAGATCTGGAACTCGTCCACCAGCCCCAGTCGGGCGAAAGCCCCCGCCAGGCGCGGACCGGCTTCCACCAGCACTTCATTGACATCCCGGGCAGCCAGCGCCACCAGCAGCCGACGCAGATCGACCTGGCCGTCATCGCCCGCCACGATCATGCATTCGGGACCGTTGGCGTACTGTTCTTCCACCGCCATGCAGGTAGCGACCAGCGCCGGGCCGGCCTTGAAAAACACCGCATCCAGGGGCACCCGCAGGCGTCCGTCCACCAGTACCCGCAGCGGCGGACGGCTCATGACCAACGCCGTCTGCTCGGCATCCAGCCCCAGTTCATCGGCGCGCACGGTCAGCCGGGCGTTGTCCGCCAGCACCGTATCGGCACCGGTCAGCACCACACTGGCCTGGGCGCGCAAGCGTTGGACCGACGAACGTGCGGCCGGGCCGGTGATCCACTGGCTTTCGCCGCTTTCCATGGCCGTGCGGCCGTCCAGGCTCATGGCCAGCTTGACCCGCACGTACGGCAAGCCGTGCTCCATGCGCTTGAGGAACCCCTGGTTGAGCAGGCGCGCCTCGCCTTCCAGCACGCCACTTTCGGTAGCGATGCCGGCCTGGGCCAGGCGTTGCAGGCCGCGCCCGGCGACTGCCGGGTTAGGGTCCTGCATCGCTGCCACCACCCGCGCCACGCCGGCACTGACCAGCGCATCGGCACAAGGCGGGGTACGCCCGTGATGACTGCAAGGCTCGAGGGTCACGTAGGCCGTGGCGCCCCGGGCTTTGTCCCCGGCGGCGCGCAGGGCATGGACTTCGGCATGGGGCTCGCCAGCGCGGATGTGCCAGCCTTCGCCGACAATCTGCCCGTCACGCACGATCACGCAACCGACCCGGGGGTTGGGGTGGGTGGTGTAGTGACCGCGCCGCGCCAACTCCAAGGCACGAGCCATGTAGTGGGCGTCGAGGACGGCCTGCTGCGCCGGGACGGTCATTCTTTCACCGGTTCGCGGGCCAGGCGGTCGATTTCTTCACGGAACTCGTTCAGGTCCTGGAAGCGCCGGTATACCGAGGCGAAACGGATGTAGGCGACTTCGTCGAGCTTCTGCAGCTCGGCCATCACCAGCTCTCCGACCACCAGGGACTTGACCTCGCGCTCGCCGGTGGCCCGCAGCTTGTGCTTGATGTGCACCAGCGCCGCTTCCAGACGCTCGACGCTCACCGGGCGCTTTTCCAGGGCGCGCTGCATGCCGGCGCGCAGTTTTTCTTCGTCGAACGGCTGGCGGCTGCCGTCGGTTTTGATCAGGCGCGGCAACACCAGTTCAGCGGTCTCGAACGTCGTGAAACGCTCGCCGCAAGCCAGGCATTCGCGGCGGCGGCGGACTTGTTCGCCCTCGGCGACCAGTCGCGAGTCGATGACTTTGGTGTCGTTGGCACCGCAGAAGGGACAGTGCATGGTGGCAGGCAACAAAAAAAGGGAGGGCCATGGTAGCGCATCCCACTGGCAAGACAAGCCATAGGGTTTACGGTATACAGACGGGCCTACCGTCAGATCCATGGAATTCACCTTGCTGGAGCCACACATGCCGCTACGATCGCTCGTTTTGCTCAGTTTTTTCAGCCTGCTGATGGCGTGCAGCAGCGATGCCCCCAAGCCCGCCGCTCCCGCTCCGGCCCCCGCACCGAAACAGGCCCAGGAAAAGGCCCGCCAGGCGGCCGAGCTGGGGCCATTGCCGGCGTACCAGCGTGAAATCAGCGGCACCTTGCAAGGCGTTCCGGCCGGGGCCGAGGTCGAATTGGCGCTACTGGTGATCGACGACAAGGACCGTCCACAACAATTGCTCGCCAGTTCCAGCCTGATCGGCACCAACCAGGCCCTGCCCTTCCGTTTGCGCTTCAACCCGGAAGCCTTCCCGGTAGGCGCCCGCGTGGAACTGCGTGGCCGCGCCAGCCAGTCCGGCCAGTTGATCCTGCACTTGCCGGAACAACGCATCAGCCAACCGACCACCCAGGCATTGGGCACCCTGCAATTCGTCAAAGCGCCATGAGTGCACCGCAAGACCTGCAGCGGGCGTTGAGTGAATTGCTTGGCGACGCGCGTCTGGTGGCTTGTCCGCTACCCGGCGCTGACTTGACGTTGTGGCTGATCGACGGCGACAACATGGACCGTGCCTTCAGCCCGGAAGAAACCCGGCGCATCCTCCACGAGCCGCCCTATTGGAGCTTCTGCTGGGCCAGCGGCCTGGCGATGGCCCGCCACCTCGCCGAGCAGCCGCAGTGGGTCGAAGGCAAGCGGGTGCTGGATTTTGGTGCCGGTTCCGGCGTGGCGGGCATTGCGGCGGTCAAGGCCGGAGCCCTGGAGGTGGTGGCCTGCGACCTCGACCCGCTGGCGATCGCGGCGTGCCAGGCCAATGCCGCGCTCAATGACGTGGAGCTGGGTTATTCGACGGACTTTTTCGCCGAAGCCGATCGTTTCGACCTGATCCTGGTCGCCGATGTGCTCTACGACCGAGCCAACCTGCCGCTGCTCGACCAGTTCCTCAGCCGTGGTCGCGAGGCATTGGTGGCCGATTCCCGGGTGCGGGATTTCCAGCATCCGCTGTACCGGCGCATCGAAATGCTCCAGGCCATGACCCTGCCGGACCTGGCCGAGCCTGAAGAGTTTCGGCATGTGAGCCTGTATCACGCGCGGCGCGCCTGAAAAGCTTCGCGAGCAAGCCCGCTCCCACAGGGGATCTAGAGTGAACGCGAATGTTGTATCCACTGAAGATCAACTGTGGGAGCGGGCTTGCCCGCGAAGGCGTCCTGTCAGGCACCACAGGGCGAAAGGCCACCCCGCTTTCAGCCACCCCCACCAAGCCGTATAGTTGCCCCATTCAAGCGCTCTACGAGATTGCCCATGACTCAGGAAACGCCCTACATCTTCGACGCTACCACCGCCGATTTCGACCAATCGGTGATCGCGAACTCCTTCCACAAACCGGTGCTGGTGGATTTCTGGGCCGAGTGGTGTGCGCCGTGCAAGGCTCTGATGCCAATGCTGCAAACCATTGCCGAGAGCTATCAAGGCGAATTGCTGCTGGCCAAGGTCAACTGCGACATCGAGCAGGACATTGTCGCCCGCTTCGGCATTCGCAGCCTGCCGACGGTGGTGTTGTTCAAGGACGGTCAGCCCGTCGACGGCTTTGCCGGTGCCCAGCCGGAATCGGCGGTACGCACGATGCTCGAACCCCATGTGCAGATGCCACCGCCGGCCGCCGCCGACCCGTTCGAACAGGCCCAGGCGCTGTTCGACGACGGTCGTTTCGCCGACGCCGAAGCCGTGCTCACGGTGTTGCTGGGTGAAGACAACACCAACGCCAAGGCGCTGATCCTGTATGCCCGCTGCCTGACCGAGCGCGGCGAGCTGGACGAAGCGCAGACCGTGCTCGACGCGGTGAAAAGCGATGAGCACAAGGCCGCCCTCGCCGGTGCCAAGGCGCAGATCCAGTTCCTCGGCCTGGCCAAGCACCTGCCGGACGCCGCCGACCTCAAGGCGCGCCTGGCGAAAGACCCGCAAGACGATGAAGCGGTGTACCAACTGGCGATCCAGCAACTGGCGCGCCAACAGTACGAAGCGGCCCTCGATGCGCTGCTCAAGCTGTTCGTGCGTAACCGCGGCTACAGCGAAGGCCTGCCCCACAAGACCTTGTTGCAGGTATTCGAACTGCTGGGCAACGACCATCCGCTGGTGACGACCTATCGCCGCAAGTTGTTCGCCGCGTTGTATTAAGCCCCACTCCAGCTATAGAGCGGCGTATCGCCGCCGCTCAACACCTTGACCTCAGCGCAGTGGCGCAAGCGCACCAACAGGCGCTTGCCCGCCGAGGCGCTGCCGGTCAGGCCTTCGAGCTGTTCCAGCAGGTCCGGACCGCTCAGTTGGCCGGCCTTGCGCAGCAGTTCCTTGGCGATCTGCCATTGGGCATCGTCCTGGTTCGTCGGTTTGGCCGCCGGTGCCGCCGTGCCTTCGGATTTGGCCACTTGCAACTGCGCGCCGAGCTGCGCCCAGTCGCCATCATCCATTTCGATCGTCAAGTCCACCGGCCATTCGCCGACGGTTCCGCGTATCCTCAACATTACCGTGCTCCTGAATATTTCATGTACGCATGCTCCCATGGCCCTTGCGCGACGCCAAGCAGACGGTCAAACTCTCCGCACTTTCGTTATAAGATTACATAACCTTTTCGGAGACTCGTCATGCGTCGTCTGCTTCTCGCCCTGCCGTTCGCCCTGTTGCCCTTGGCTGTCGCTCATGCGGCGGTGGAGCATGACCACGATCATGATCACGAACATGGCAGCCTCGGCGCCCATGAACACGGCGTTGCTCGGCTGAACGCTGCCCTGGATGGCCAGACCCTGGAGCTGGAGCTGGAAAGCCCGGCGATGAACCTGGTGGGCTTCGAACACGCCGCCACCAGCGATGCCGACAAGGCCAAGGTCGCCGCGGTACGGGCGCAGTTGGACAAGCCGCTGGCGTTGTTCAACCTGCCGGCCGCCGCCAAGTGCACCGTGGCCCAACAGGAACTGGAAAGCCCGTTGTTCGGCGATGAACCGGACCACGAAGACCATGACGAAGACGCCGATGGCGACCAACACCACGAGCACAGTGAGATCCATGCCCACTACCAGTTCACCTGCGCCGCCGCTGGTGCATTGAAGAACCTGGACCTGGCGACACTGTTCAAAACCTTCCCGGCCACCCAGAAAATTCAGGTACAACTGATCAGCCCGAGTGGCCAACAAGGCGTGGAAGTGACGGCCAAGGCGCCAACCCTGAAATTCTGATTCACTGCCAACCCCAATGTGGGAGCGAGCTTGCTCGCGATGAGGTCGGCACATCCAATACAGATGGAGCCTGACACACCGCCATCGCGAGCAAGCTCGCTCCCACAGGGGGTCACCTTGATCTGACCGGTTTCATATGACCCAAGCACTCATCGAACTGTCCGACCTGGGCTTCAGTTGGCCCGGGCATCCGCCCTTGCTGGATATCCCGGCGTTTCGCCTGGAAGCGGGTGAAACCTTGTTCCTCAAGGGCCCGAGTGGCAGCGGCAAGACCACGCTGCTGGGGCTGTTGGGCGGGGTGCAAACGCCGGATCGCGGCAGCATCCGCCTGCTCGGCCAGGAACTCAGCGAACTGGCCGCCGGCCGCCGCGACCGCTTTCGCGTGGACCACACCGGCTACATTTTCCAGCAGTTCAACCTGCTGCCGTTTCTCTCGGTGCGGGAGAACGTCGAACTGCCCTGCCACTTCTCGAAACTGCGCGCGCAGCGGGCCACCCAGCGCCATGGCAGTGTCGATCAAGCGGCCGCCACGCTGCTGGCCCACCTGGGCTTGACCGATCCGAACCTGTTGGAGCGTCGCGCCGACTCGTTGTCCATCGGCCAGCAACAACGGGTCGCCGCCGCCCGGGCCTTGATCGGTCAACCGGAACTGGTGATTGCCGACGAACCGACTTCAGCCCTGGACTACGACGCCCGGGAAAACTTCCTGCGGCTGTTGTTCGCCGAATGCCGCGAGGCCGGGTCGAGCCTGTTGTTCGTCAGTCACGACCAGAGCCTGGCGTCGCTGTTCGACCGCCACCTCTCGCTGGCCGATCTCAATCGCGCCGCCACGCCACTCGAGGTCTGAGATGTATTTGTTCCGTCTAGCCATGGCCAGCCTGGCGAACCGCCGCTTCACCGCGATCCTCACCGCGTTTGCCATCGCCCTCTCGGTCTGTCTGTTACTGGCGGTGGAGCGAGTGCGCACCGAGGCGCGAGCCAGTTTCGCCAGCACCATCAGCGGCACCGACCTGATCGTCGGCGCCCGCTCCGGCTCGGTGAACCTGCTGCTGTATTCGGTGTTTCGCATCGGCAATGCCACCAACAACATCCGCTGGGACAGCTTCGAACAGTTCGCCAAGAACCCGAAAGTAAAGTGGGCGATCCCCATGTCCCTGGGCGATTCCCATCGCGGCTACCGGGTGATGGGCACCACCGAGGCCTACTTCGAGCATTACCAGTACGGCCGCCAGCAACACCTGGAACTGGCCGATGGCCGGGCCTTCGCCACCGATCCGTTCGAAGTGGTGCTCGGCGCCGAAGTCGCCGAGGCGCTGCACTACAAGCTCGGTGACAAACTGGTGCTGGCCCACGGCGTGGCGGCGATCAGCCTGGTCAAGCATGACGACAAGCCCTTCACCGTGGTCGGGATTCTCAAGCGCACCGGCACCCCGGTGGACCGCACGCTGCACATCAGTCTCGGCGGCATGGAGGCGATCCACATCGACTGGAAGAACGGCGTGCCGGCCCAGGGCAATGGGCGCATCAGCGCCGACCAGGCCCGCAACATGGACCTCACACCCCAAGCGATCACCGCGTTCATGCTCGGCCTCAACAGCAAGATTTCGACCTTTGCCTTGCAGCGCGAGATCAATGAGTTCCGTGGCGAACCGCTGCTGGCCATCCTCCCCGGCGTGGCACTGCAGGAGTTGTGGAGCCTGATGGGCACGGCGGAAAAGGCCTTGTTCGTGATTTCGCTGTTCGTGGTCCTGACCGGGTTGATCGGCATGCTCACGGCGATCCTCACCAGCCTCAACGAGCGCCGCCGGGAAATGGCGATCCTGCGTTCGGTGGGCGCGAGGCCGTGGCACATCGCGACGCTGCTGGTGTTCGAAGCCTTTGCCCTGGCGCTGGCCGGGGTCATCGCCGGGCTGGCGTTGCTGTACATCGGCATCGCCGCCGCCCAGGGTTACGTGCAGTCGGCCTACGGTTTGTACTTGCCTCTGGGCTGGCCGAGCGAATATGAATGGACGCTGCTGGCGGGCATCCTGGTCGCCGCCCTGCTGATGGGCAGCGTGCCGGCCTGGCGCGCCTATCGCCAATCGTTGGCCGACGGCCTGTCGATCCGTTTATGAGGACCTTGAAGATGCCCCGCGCCCTGCTAGCGCTGTTGATGATGGTCGCCCTGCCGCTGTGGGCGGCCGAGCCGAGGGACCTGGCCTGGTCGGAAATGATCCCGCCGGATGCACCGCCGGAAGTGCCGAACATGACGCCCCTGCACGACCTGTCGAAGATGAGCGACGCCCTGGCCGCCGAGTCCGCTCCAGCCGCCAAGCAGGATTTGCCCAACGCGCCGGTGGTCAAGGCCCTCGATGGCCAGCAGATTCGCTTGCCGGGCTACATCGTGCCGCTGGAAGTCAGCGAGGAAGGTCGCACCACGGACTTCCTGCTGGTGCCGTATTTCGGCGCCTGCATCCACGTGCCGCCACCGCCGTCGAACCAGATCGTGCATGTGAAAAGCGAGGTCGGCGTGAAGCTCGACGAGTTGTACCAGCCGTACTGGGTCGAGGGGCCGATGCAGGTCAAGCCGTCTACCAGTGAACTGGCCGATGCGGGATATCAGATGGAGGCGCAGAAGATTTATGTGTATGAACTGCCGGAGTGAATCGGGTGGTGATGGGCAGTCAGTCAGATAGCTATCGCGAGCAAGCTCGCTCCCACAGTTGATCGAGTTTCTTCGCAATGTGGGAGCGAGCTTGCTCGCGATAGGGCACTCAAAGATTTGCTCATCATCATTTCATTGAGCTGAGTCAAAAGACCGGCCCAGGCGGCTCCGTACCATGGGACATCCATTTTGAAATGTCCTCTGGAGCCCCCATGCACAAGTCTTTGCTCAGCGCTTCCCTCGTTGCCCTCGCGCTCGCTGCCCCGCTCGCCCAGGCCCATACGGCCGGTGACATCATCGTTCGCGCCGGCGCTATCACCGTCAATCCAGAGGCCGACAGCTCCAGCGTCAAGGTCGACCGTGGCCCGCTGGCCGGCGCCGACCTGGGTGGCAAGGCGACCATGAGCAGCGATACGCAACTGGGCCTGAACTTCGCCTACATGCTGACCAACAATTGGGGTATCGAACTGCTGGCGGCCTCGCCGTTCGAGCACGACGTGAAAATCAAAGGCACCGCCCTCGGCGCGGCCAACGGCAAGCTCGGCACCCTCAAGCACCTGCCGCCCACACTGAGCCTGGTCTACTACCCGCTCGACGCCAAGTCGGCGTTCCAGCCCTATGTCGGCGCCGGTATCAACTACACCTGGATCTACGACGAACACGTGGGCAGCGAAGCCAGCGCCAATGGCTTCAGCAACTTCCGGGCGAAAAACAGCTGGGGCATGGCCTGGCAAGTCGGTGCCGACTACATGCTGACCGACAACATCATGATCAATGGCCAGATCCGCTACATCGACATCGACACCACCGCCTATGTGGACAACAACGCCGTCGCCGGCGGTACCCGGGCCAAGGTGAATGTCGATGTGGATCCGTTCATCTACATGGTGGGGTTGGGCTACAAGTTCTAAACCGAACTTAAAGGTACGAACACCCCTGTGGGAGCGAGCTTGCTCGCGATGACGGTGGATCAGCCAGCAATGATGTTGACTGACCCAGCGCTATCGCGAGCAAGCTCGCTCCCACAGTTTTTAGCGCCCCAGCAACCGCGCCAACCCCACACTCATCGGTGTTTGCGGGGGAAAGCTGAAGCGCTCCAACAACCGATGGTTGTCAGCCCGGGAATGGCGAATGTCGCCGGAACGCGCCGGGCCGTAGCTGATCGGTGGCAGGTCGCCCACCACGGCGGCCAGGGCCTGGAGCATCTGTTTGAGGGTCGTGGCCTGGTTCCAGCCGACGTTCACCGCGCCCACTTCCACCTCGGGCTTCTCGATGGCCTGCACCAGCAAGTCCACCAAGTCTTCGACATAGACAAAGTCCCGGGTCTGCTCGCCGTCGCCGAATACAGTGATCGGCAGGCCCTTCTGTGCCCGTTCGCTGAAGATGCTGATGACCCCCGAATACGGCGAGGACGGATCCTGGCGCGGGCCATAGATGTTGAAGAAGCGGAACACCACCGGCTCCAGGTTGTGCTGGCGGCGATAGAAATCGAAGTAGAACTCGCTGGCCAGCTTGTCCGAGGCATAGGGCGTGAGCGGGGCCTTGGGGGTTTCTTCGTCGATGGACTCGCCTTCGCCGTTGTTGCCGTAGACCGCTGCGCTGGAAGCGAACAGCACCCGCTTCACCCCGCTCTGGCGCATGGCTTCGCAGACATTCAGGGTGCCGATGAAATTGCTCTGGTGGGTGCGCACGGGGTCGTCCACCGAGGCTTGCACCGAGGCCACCGCCGCCAGGTGCGCCACGGCGCTGCAACCGGCCATGGCCCGAGCCACCAGGGCGGCATCGGCGACGTCTCCTTCGATCAGCTCTACAGCAGGGTTGTCCAGCGGCAGGTTGCTGCGCTTGCCGGTAGACAGGTCATCGAGGATGCGCACCGCATGCCCCTTGGCGAGCAAGGCGTCGGTCAGGTGCGAACCAATGAAACCCGCGCCGCCGGTGATTAAAACAGGGCCTTCAGCCATGGCGATAAAACCTATCCAGTAAGCCCGGGAGTGCGGCGCGCCAGGCGCGGGGCTTGATCCCGAAAGTGTGCAGAATTTTCTTGCAGGCCAGCACCGCGTGCTGCGGTTCTTCCGCGGCGTCCGGCCGTGCGGCATGGGCCTGGGGCGTGGGCGACTCGATGGCCAGCGGATGCAGGGCGCGGGCTTCGGTGAGGATCGCCTGGCCCAGCGCCAGTGGCGTGGTCGCCTCATGCCCGGCGTAATGATAGGTGCCCCACAGCGGCGCCGCGCAGTCGAGTTGCTTGAGCACCGAAATGATCACCCGCGCGGCATCGTCCACGGGCGTCGGATTGCCCCGGCGGTCGTCAGCCAGCAACAGCTCTTCGGGTTGCTCGGCCCGGGCCAGGAAACGGCCGAGGGTGCCATCGGCGCTGTCGTCCAGCAGCCAGCCGAAACGCAGCAACACATGCTGCGGGCAGGTGGCGCGCACGCTTTGCTCGATCCGCCACAGCGCCTGGCCGCGCACACCCAGGGGCACGGGCTCGTCCTTCTCGCTGTAGGCCGTGGCACGGGAACCGTCGAACACCCGATAGCTCGACGGTTGCAGCAAGATGATGTTGTGATGCTGGCACAGCCCGGCCAGACGCTCGACAGCGCGCTCCTGGCTGGCCAGGCGCTGCTCGCTGACGGCCTCGGCCTGGAACCAGTCGAAGTAGTACGCCAGGTTGATCAAGGCGTCCGGACGGGTGTCGTCGAGCAGTTGCGTCAGGCTCGCGGCATCCCAGCCGTCTTCGGGCGGGCGGGGGGCAAGAAAACCGATGTCTTCTTCTGCACCGAGGCGAATCAGCGCCTGCCCAAGGGCATTTCCGCCGCCCAGTAACATAAGGCGCATTCGCATAAAGTCAGCAGGCCCACTCTATTGGCACAAAAATTGGGTCGACAACGCCCGCAGGCGTTGCCGGAATCGTTGCATTTTGCGGGTTTAGTGCGCAACCGTCACCCGTAAAGTGTGGATCCGGCCTTTGTGTGCGCCTTGAGGCCGCTATCGCGAGCAAGCTCGGCTCCCACAGGGATCGCATAGGCACCGATATCTCCTGTGGGAGCGAGCTTGCTCGCGATGAGGCCCTGACAGGCGATGGAGATCTCAGCCGGTACTTGCATCTCCCCCGCTCCACCCGCATAAACTGCCTTATGAATCTGCCCCTTGCAGCCGACCACGCCATGGCAGGCTTTCACCCCGCCGTTCGCGCCTGGTTCAGCCAGACCTTCCCGGCGGTCACGGCCGCCCAGGCCCGGGCGTGGCCGTTGATCGGCCAGCGGCGCTCGGTGCTGGTCGCGGCGCCTACCGGCTCGGGCAAGACCTTGACCGCGTTTCTCGCGGTGCTCGATGACCTGGTGCACCGCGGCCTGGAACAGGGAGGCCTGCCGGACCAGACCCTGGTGGTGTACGTCTCGCCGCTCAAGGCCCTGAGCAACGATATCCAGATCAACCTGCAGAATCCCCTGGCCGGCATCACCGAGCAGTTGCAACGAATGGGCTTGCCACCCTTGCCGATCACCACCGCCGTGCGCACCGGCGACACGCCGCAAAAAGACCGCTCGGCGATGCGCAAGACCGCGCCGCACATCCTGGTCACCACGCCCGAATCGCTCTACGTGCTGCTCGGTTCCGACTCCGGCCGGCAGATGCTCGCCAGCACCCGCACGGTGATCGTCGATGAAATCCACGCCATCGCCGCCAGCAAGCGCGGCAGCCACCTGGCCTTGAGCCTGGAGCGCCTGCAAGCCCTGTGCGCCGACCCCCTGATGCGCATCGGCCTGTCGGCCACGCAAAAGCCCATCGAAGCAGTGTCACGCTTTCTCGTCGGTGAAGGACGCGCCTGTGAAATCGTCGACATCGGCCACGCCCGTCCCCGGGACCTGGACATCGAGGTGCCACCGGTGCCGCTGTCGGCGGTGATGGCCAATGACGTGTGGGAGCTGGTCTACAACCGCCTCGCCGAGCTGGCCCGAGAGCATCGCACCACCCTGGTATTCGTCAATACGCGGCGCCTGGCCGAACGCCTCAGCCGTCATTTGAGCGAGCGCCTGGGCAAGGACGCCGTGGCCGCCCACCACGGCAGCCTGGCGAAGGAGTTTCGCCTCGACGCCGAACAACGCCTCAAGCGCGGCGAACTGCAGGTACTGATCGCCACTGCCTCCCTGGAGCTGGGCATCGATATCGGCGATGTCGACCTGGTCTGCCAGATTGCCTCGCCCCGTTCGATCTCGGCGTTCCTGCAAAGAGTGGGACGCTCGGGCCACCAGGTCGGCGGCACGCCCAAGGGCCGCCTGTTCGCCACCACCCGCGACGACTTGATCGAATGTGCCGCCCTGCTCGATTGCGTGCGCCGTGGCGAACTCGACATCCTGCACATCCCCAAGGCGCCGCTGGATGTGCTGGCCCAGCAGATCGTCGCCGAAGTCAGTTGCCAGGAATGGCCGGAACAGGCGCTGTTGGAAACCTTCCGCCGCGCCTCGCCCTACGCCGAGCTGGACGAAGGGCATTACCAGGCGCTGTTGCAGATGCTCGCCGAAGGCCTCAATGGCCGCCAGGGCGTGCGCAGCGCCTACCTGCACCGCGACGCCGTGACCCGGACCCTGCGCGGGCGCCGGGGCAGCAAACTGACGGCAGTGACCAGCGGCGGCACCATTCCGGACAACGCCGACTACAGCGTGCTGCTCGAACCCCAGGGCTTGAACATCGGCAGCGTCAACGAAGACTTCGCGGTGGAGAGCATTGCCGGCGATGTGTTCCAACTGGGCAATACGTCCTACCGCATCATCCGCGTCGAGACCGGTCGTGTGCGGGTCGAGGACGCCCAGGGCCAACCGCCGACCATTCCGTTCTGGCTCGGCGAAGCCCCGGGGCGCAGCGACGAATTGTCTTTGGCCTTGGCGCGCCTGCAAGCCCAGCTTGATCACCTGCTCGGCGCCACGCCGGGCAACCTGCAACCGGCCCTCGACTGGCTGACCGGCACGTTACGCCTGAACCTCGCCAGCGCCGAACAATTGGTCGATTACCTGGCCCCGGCGCGCCGGGCCTTCGGCGCCCTGCCGTCCCAGGACACGCTGCTGATGGAGCGGTTTTTCGACGAGTCCGGCGGCACGCAACTGATCATCCACACGCCCTTCGGCAGCCGTATCAACCGCGCCTGGGGCCTGGCCTTGCGCAAGCGCTTCTGCCGCACCTTCAACTTCGAATTGCAGGCCGCCGCCAGTGAAGACGCCATCGTGCTCTCGCTGTCCACCAGCCACAGCTTCGAATTGGACGAAGTCTGGCGCTACCTGAACAGCCACAGCGCCGAACAGATCCTGGTCCAGGCCGTGCTGGATGCACCGCTGTTCGGCGTGCGCTGGCGCTGGAACGCTGGCGTGGCCCTGGCCCTGCCGCGCTACACCGGCGGGCGCAAAGTCGCCCCGCAGATCCAGCGGATGAAAAGCGAAGACCTGATCGCCAGTGTGTTTCCGGACCAGATCGCCTGCCTGGAAAACCTCGCTGGCGAGCGGGAGATCCCCGATCACCCGCTGGTGGAACAGACCCTCGACGATTGCCTGCACGAAGCCATGGACAGCGAAGGTTGGCTGGCGCTGTTGCGGCGCATGGAAGCGGGCCAGATTCGCCTGATCAGCCGCGACCTGCCGGCGCCCTCGCCGCTGGCGGCAGAAATCCTCAGCGCCCGTCCCTACACCTTTCTCGACGACGCGCCGCTGGAAGAACGGCGGACCCAGGCGGTGATCAACCGGCGCTGGAGCGATCCACAATCCACCGACGACCTTGGCGCGCTGGACGCCGAAGCCATCCAGTCGGTCCGGGATGAGGCCTGGCCGACGCCGGCCAATCTCGATGAGATGCACGAAGCCTTGATGAGCCTGGCCTGCATCGCCGACAGCGAAGCCGACGCCCACCCATCGTGGCTGGACTGGCTGCGGGCACTGGCCGCGAGTGGCCGCGCCAGCCACATACAGATCAGCGCCGAGCGGGGACTGTGGGTGCCGCTGGAACGCCTGAGCTGCTTGCAAGCCCTTTATCCACAGGCTCGCTGGGAACCGGCGCTGACCCCGCTGGCCGATTTCGATGAAGCCTGGAACGTTGACGAAGCCCTGGTGGAAGTGCTCCGCGCCCGGCTCAGTGCCTTCGGGCCGCTGCCGTTGAAGGCCATCGCCTACCCGCTGGGGTTGTCGACCCCGCAGGTCACCCAGGCCCTGGCGCAGCTCGAGCAGCAAGGCTACGTGCTGCGTGGAAGATTCACGCCGGGCATCGGGCAGGAGGAATGGTGCGAACGGCATTTGCTGGCGCGGATCCATCGCTACACGGTCAAGCGCCTGCGCCGGGAAATCGAGCCGGTGATGTTGCAGGACTTCATGCGCTTCCTGTTCGACTGGCAGCACCTGTCGGCGTCCACCCAGGGCCGGGGCAATGCCGTGCTGCCGTCGATCCTCGGCCAGTTGGAAGGCTATCCGGCCGCCGCCTCGGCCTGGGACAGCGACCTGTTGCCCGGGCGGATCAAGGACTATTCGCCCAGTTGGCTCGATGAGTTTTGCCGCAGCGGCAAGTGGGTATGGACGCGCCTGAGCGTGCGCCAGAAGCCGTCCGCCAGTGCCCTGCGCAGTACGCCGGTGGTGTTGCTGCCGCGCAGCCAGGTGGCGTTGTGGAGCAGCCTGGCCGGACAAACGTCCCTTGATGAGTTGTCGCCCAAGACACAGAAAGTCCATCAGGCCCTGAGCGAGCACGGCGCGCTGTTTTTCGATGAGCTGGCCCATGAAGCCCACCTGCTGCGCAGCGAACTGGAAATCGCCTTGCAGGAACTGGTGGGCGCCGGGTTGGTGAATGCCGACAGCTTTGCCGGCTTGCGCGCACTGATCACCCCCGCCAGCAAACGCCAGGCCCGCAGCAGCCGGCGCGGGCGCGGCGCGTTTGTCGGCGGCATGGACGACGCCGGGCGCTGGGCCTTGTTGCGCCGCAGCCAACCCGCCCCCGTGGAAGGCAACCGCCCGGCGCCCACTGCGCCGGAGACCCTGGAACACATCGCCATGACCCTGCTGCGTCGTTACGGCGTGGTGTTCTGGCGCTTGCTGGAGCGGGAGGCCGAGTGGCTGCCGAGTTGGCGCGAGCTATTGCGCACTTTCCATCGCCTGGAGGCGCGGGGCGAGATTCGCGGCGGGCGTTTTGTCAGCGGCCTGGCGGGCGAACAATTCGCCCTGCCCGAAGCGATTCCGTTGCTGCGCGAAACCCGCCGCCGCCCCACCGATGGCAGCTTGGTGGCGGTGTGCGGCGTCGACCCGCTGAACCTGGCCGGCACCTTGCTGCCGGGGGCGAAAGTGCCGGCGCTGGCGAGCAATCGGCTGGTGTATCGGGACGGGTTGCCGGTGGCGGCGCAGATTGCCGGCAAGCAGCATCTTTGGATCGAGTTGGATGCTCAAGGGATGGCTGAGGTCCGGAACAAGCTTGTTCAGAAAGGTTGAGGGTGTCTGGGCGGGCCCTATCGCGAGCAAGCTCGCTCCCACAGGGGTTGTACATTCACCACAAACCTACTGTGGGAGCGAGCTTGCTCGCGATGGGGCCGGCAGCCCCACCACAAACCTCACTCACTACCGAGGTTGATCAGGCACCTCCTCCCCCTCTTTCTTCTCCTCAACCAACCGCTTGGGCAACATCACCTGCTGTGGATAAGTCTGCGCAAAGTGCACCGCCGGGTGGTTATCCACAAGCTTCTTCAACTGCTGGTTGAACGCTCGGCTCACCGCATATTGCCCACCCGACACGGTGCGGAACTGCGCCGTGAGCACCACGCCGTTGAGGTCCATCTTGTCCACGCCGAATACATCCAGCGGCCCTTGCAGGTTGAATTTGAGAAACGGGTCTTCGGCGATCGAACGCCCGGCTTCGCGGATCAGCTCGATGGCCTGGTCGACATCGGTGTCGTAAGTGAATTGCACGGAGAAAAACGCAAAGGCGAATTGCCGGGACTGGTTGGTCACCGCCTTGATCTGGCCGAATGGCACCGAGTGCACGAAACCCTTGCCGTCGCGCAGGCGCAGGGTGCGGATGGTCAAGCCCTCGACGGTACCGGCGTGGCCGGAGTCGAGCACCACCCAGTCGCCGATGGATAGCGTGTCTTCGATGATGATGAACAGCCCGGTGATCACGTCCTGCACCAGTTGCTGCGAACCGAAACCAATCGCCAAGCCCACCACCCCGGCACCGGCCAGCAACGGCGCGACGTTGATACCCAGGTTGGCCATGGTGGTGATCGCGCAAATCACCACCAGGATGATTTTCGCCGCGTTGCGCAACAGCGGCAGGATGGTCTTGACCCGGGTGCTGGGCTGGCGGGCGCCGCGTTTGTTCAGTGGCGGCTTCAAGGCTTCCTGGATTGCCGTGTCGAGCACCACCCACGTGAGCCAGGTCATCAGGAAAATCAGGCCGATGCGGCTCAAGGAGTCACTGATCGCCCGCCCCACGGCATTGCGCGAGGCGAACTCGAACAGGGAAATGCCCCAGATCCGCCCGAGGATTTCAATGAATGCCACCGCCATGACGATCCGCAACAACGCATGCAGCAAGCTCAACAGCCGGCCCTTGTAGGCGCTGTTGCGTTGGATGGCCTCGGCCTTGGGCGACTTGAAGATGTGCTGGAACACCGTGCTGAGGAACACCATCGCAATCAGCAGGATCGTGGTGAACAACGCGCAACGCAGGGCTTTCTGGTTGTCCTCGCCGACACCGATCAGGCTCACCGCCGACACCAGCACCATCAACAGGATCGGCCAATACCAGAGCCCGGAGAAAATCCGCAGCGACTCCTGCAAGGCCGGTTGTTTCAAGCGCTGGGCCAGAGGGCGGTTGCGGATCAGGTGCGCCACCGGGCGGCGCATGCGAATCACCAGCCAGCCAAAGATCATCGACGCCGACAACCCGGTGAACACTGCGATGCTGCTGGTGATGTTACCGCCCAGTTGCCGGGCAATCTGCGGGCTGGTCAGGGCATCGCTGAGGGCGGCGAGAAAGCCGATCAGGAACAACGGTCGGGGGCTGAAACGCCGGATCATCGCCACCGCCCGGCGTTTGTGGCCGGCGTTGAACATCACGATCACGCACAGCAACACCGAAGTGGAGAAAATACCGCTGCTGGTGGCGTAGGCGAAGCACAACGCCAGGGCGCGACCGACCGAGACTTGCAGAAAGTGACTGACGTAGAGGGTCAACGGCAGGCAAATCAATGCCGCAGCGGTGTACGGCAGCAGATAACCGAGCAGGTCGCGCACGCGCCGGCGGGTGCGCAGCCAGCGCCGGTGGCCCAGATGTCGCAACAACAACCGCGCCGCGGACCAGATCAGCGCAAACGCGCCGATCCAGACGCTCGACAGCAACAGGAAATCCCCCGCCACGCGCCAGGACGAACGGGACGTCTGGTCCACCAGCCGGTCCACCTCGTCCGCCGCCCGGTCCGCCCGCAGGCGCCAGGCATCCACCAGGCTTTGGTTGAGGTCGAGTTTGTCCTGGACGTCGTCGATGCTCGAACTGATGGCCCCCAATAAACCGCCCTGCACCAGCGGCGCAGGTTCGGCGGGCGGTTCATCGGGCTTGGTGGTGCCAGGGACAGCGGCGGTCCCGTAGGCGCTGGTGCCGGTCAGCACCAGCAAGAACAGCAGCAATACAGTGCTCAATCGAGACAAAACGCGAGGCTCCTTCACACGGGATCGGTAAGGAACTGATCAATATTGGGCCGGCAAGTTCGCTCGCAAGGCCAATACAAAACCTTTTGGTTCTCTGCCGCCGGGCATCCCATCGAAACTTTCCAGGCCGCGCGACAGTCATCAAAAGACACAGGCGGTACGAGGTCATTGGCACGGGAGGGATACATGACGGCGATCCACATTGGCATTTCCGGCTGGCGCTACACGCCTTGGCGGGGGGATTTCTACCCCAAGGGGCTGACCCAGAAACGGGAACTGCAATTTGCCTCGCGAGCGGTCAACAGTATCGAAATCAATGGATCGTTCTACGCCCTGCAACGCCCCGAACGGTATGCCCAGTGGTATGCCGAGACGCCGCCCGGCTTCGTGTTCAGCGTCAAGGCCCCGCGCTTCATCACCCACATCAAGCGCCTGCGAGACATCCACAAGCCTTTGGCCAACTTCTTCGCCTCCGGCGTGCTGGAGCTCAAGGAGAAATTGGGGGCGATCCTCTGGCAGTTTCCACCCAGTTTCAAGTTCGACCCCGAGCTGTTCGAAGACTTCCTCAAGCAATTGCCCCACGACACCGAAGGCGCCGCCGCCCTGGCCCGGGAGCATGAGCCGCGCCTGGACGGCCACGCCAGCACCGAGACCGATAAAAAGCGGCCGCTGCGCCATGCCGTGGAAATCCGTCACGAGAGTTTTATCGACCCCCACTTCATCACGTTGCTCAAGCGCTACGACGTGGCCCTGGTGATCGCCGACACAGCCGGCAAATGGCCCTATCGCGAAGACGTCACCAGCGATTTCGTCTACCTGCGCCTGCACGGCGCCGAGGAGTTGTACGCCAGCGGTTACACCGACGAGGCGTTGAAGCGCTGGGGCGACCGGATCGAGGCCTGGAGCCACGGCAAGCAGCCGAGCGACGCGCACCTGATCGACCCGGACAAGAAACCCCGGGCACGCAAGAGCCGGGAAGTGTTCTGCTATTTCGACAACGACATCAAAGTCCGCGCGCCCTACGACGCACGCCATTTGCTGGAGCGTTTCCATCTGGACAAGGACCTCGCTACCGCGCCCGGCCAGCGACCGGCCGAAGGGGTGTTGCCATGAACCGTCCGCAAACCAGCGAAGCGACCTGCGAGCCGACCCGACAAGGAGCTCAGGATCTCGACCGGGTCAGCCGTTTCACCGTGCTGACCGTCAACACCCACAAGGGCTTCACCGCCCTGAATCGGCGCTTCATCCTGCCGGAACTGCGCGAAGCGGTGCGCAGTGTGTCCGCCGACGTGGTGTTCCTGCAGGAAGTCCACGGCACCCACGAACACCATCCCCAGCGCTACAGCAACTGGCCGAGCATGCCGCAATACGAATTCCTCGCCGATACCCTCTGGCCACAGTTCGCCTATGGGCGCAACGCGGTGTACCCGGCGGGCGACCATGGCAATGCGTTGTTGTCGAAATTCCAGATCATCCGCCACGACAACCTGGACGTGTCCATCAGCGGCCATGAAAACCGCGGCATGCTCCACAGCGTGCTGCGCCTGCCGGGCGATGGGCAGGATGTGCATGCCATCTGCGTCCACTTGGGGCTGCGCGAAGGTCATCGTGTCGAGCAACTCAAGCTGCTTTGCCAACGCTTGAGCGAACTGCCGCCCGATGCACCGGTGATCGTTGCCGGCGACTTCAACGATTGGCGCGGCAAAGCCAGTGAACTGCTCGAACCCTGCGGCCTGCGGGAAGTGTTCGCCGAACAGTGGGGCAAGCCTGCCCGCAGTTTTCCGGCGCGCCTGCCGATCCTGCGCCTGGACCGCATCTACGTGCGCAACCTCAAGGCCCATCATCCCAAGGTGTTGAACGTACGACCCTGGTCGCACCTTTCCGACCATGCACCGCTGTCGGTGGAGATCGAATTATGAGCGCGATGATGGACAAGGCGACAGTGGAACAGGTCGACACGACGCCCACCGAACGCAACCCGGCGCTGGCCGATATCGAATACGGCTGGCACGGCAACAATCGCGTCACGCTGCTGGAAAACGGCGAAGAGTACTTCCCCAGGGTCTTCGAGGCCATTCGCCGGGCCGAAACAGAAATCCTGCTTGAGACCTTCATTCTGTTCGAAGACAAGGTCGGCTACGAACTGCGGGACCTGCTGGTGGAAGCCGCCCAGCGTGGCGTGCGCATCACCGTCAGCCTCGATGGCTTCGGCTGCGGTGAGTTGACCACCGCTTTCCTGGCCTCGTTGAGCGACGCCGGGGTGCGCTTGCAGATGTTCGACCCGGCGCCCCGGCACTTGGGGATCCGTACCAACTGGTTCCGCCGCCTGCACCGCAAGATCGTGGTGGTGGACGGGGTGATTGCCTTCATCGGCGGGATCAACTTTTCCGCCGACCACTTGGGGGATTTCGGCCCCGAGGCCAAGCAGGACTATTCCGTGGAGATCAAGGGGCCGGCGGTGGTGGATATCCATCACTTCGCCCTGCTGCAAAGCGGCCGGCCGGCCCGAGCCAAGTATTGGTGGCAACGCCGCCGCAGCCGCCGCAACGAGCTGGCCTTCAACGACCATGACGGCCAGGTGCGCCTGGTCTACCGGGATAACCACGAGCATCAGACCGACATCGAAGAGGTCTACCTGCAAGTGCTGCGCAGCGCCCAGCGGCGGGTGGTGATCGCCAATGCGTATTTCTTCCCCGGTTACCGGCTGCTGCGCGAGATCCGCAACGCAGCGCGGCGCGGCGTGGAGGTGCGGCTGATCCTGCAAGGGCAACCGGACATGATGATTGCCAAGCTCGCGGCCCGGATGCTCTACAGCTACCTGCTCAAGGCCGGCGTGGTGATCTACGAATACTGCGAGCGGCCGCTGCACGGCAAAGTCGCCTTGGTGGATGAGGACTGGAGCACGGTGGGGTCAAGCAACCTCGACCCGCTGAGCCTGTCGCTGAACCTGGAAGCCAACGTGCTGATCCGGGACCGGACGTTCAACCGCGAGCTGTTCGAGCGCCTCGACTACCTGAGCCGAAACCATTGCACGGTCATGCCCGAAAACCATGCGCCGCGGGGCCTGCTGTGGCGCATGACCATCGGTTTCATGGTGTTCCACTTTTTGCGCCATTTCCCGGCCTGGGCCGGCTGGCTGCCGGCCCATAAACCGCGTCTGAAACCTTTTTCACCGCCGACGGCGGTCCGGAGCGAACCCCATGAACCACTCTGAAGCGCACACCGCGCCGAGAGATGCCCATGCGCCGGAACAGGCCAAGCCCAAATCCCGCTGGAGCCGTTGGAAAAGACCGCTGACCCTGGTGTTTTTCCTGCTGTTGATCGTGCTCTTCACCGCCCTGGCCCGGCGCATCGATTGGTCCGAGGTGTTCACCACCCTGGCCGATTTCAAAGTGCGCACCTTGATCATCGCCGCTGCGCTGACCATCACCAGCTTCATCACCTATGCCTGCTTCGATCTGATCGGACGCACCTACATCCGCCAGAAACTCGGTTGGCGGCAGATTTTGCCGGTGGGGGTGATCAGTTATGCCTTCAATCTCAACCTCAGCGCCTGGGTAGGCGGTATCGCCATGCGCTATCGACTGTATTCGCGGCTGGGGGTCAGCAGCGGGAACATTGCCAAGATCCTCGGGCTGAGCCTGGCCACCAACTGGTTCGGCTACATGACCCTGGCCGGGGCGGTGTTCAGCAGCGGCCTGGTGACCATGCCGCCGGGCTGGAAACTCAGCAGCGATGCGTTGCAAGGCGTGGGCGTGCTGTTGTTGCTGGCCAGTGCCGGATACCTGGCGGCCTGCCGGTTTTCCAAGCGACGGGCCTGGACCGTGCGCGGCATGGAAATCAACCTGCCGTCGCTGCGCATGGCGGTGCTGCAACTGGCGTTGGGCGCGCTGAACTGGTCATTGATGGCGGCGGTGATTTTCACTTTGCTGCCCAGCAAACTGGATTACCCGATGGTGCTCGGGGTGTTGCTGATCAGCAGCATTGCCGGAGTCATCACTCACATTCCGGCGGGGCTTGGGGTGTTGGAGGCGGTGTTCGTTGCCCTGCTGCAACATGAGGTATCGCGAGGCAGCCTGCTGGCGGGGCTGATCGCTTACCGGGCGATCTATTTCATCCTGCCGTTGCTGATTACCGTGGTGATGTACCTGGTGATCGAGGCGAAGGCCAAGGCGTTGCGGGTCAAGCCTGGGGTCAAGCGCTGAGTCTCGGATTGATAGGTTGCCTGGGCTGGCCTCTTCGCGGGCAAGCCCGCTCCCACAGAGGTTGTGTCGTGCCATGAGTCTGTATTCACAATCGATCAATGTGGGAGCGAGCTTGCTCGCGAAGAGGCCCGCGCAGACGACACAAAATCCAGATCAGCGCTCCTGGATGATGCTCAACCGTTCTCCCACCACCATTTCCGTGATCCAGTCCACCAGGATCGAGGTGTAGGCCTGTTGTGACACGGGGTTGCTCAAGGCATGGTCGGCGCCGTCGATGATGCGGTGGGTCAGCGAATGGGTCTGCTGGCACGCCGCCCGGTAGCTCATGATCGTGGCATGGGGCACGTAGGCATCGGTCTCGGATTCCACCAGCAACACATCGCCGGTGAACTGCGAGCACGCGTGCAAGGCGCGATTGGTGCTGGCGTGCACCAGGGTGCTGCGGTAATCCAGCAGGTCAGTCTTGTCCAGGTCGCGCTTGGGTGTGTGCCATTGCTCGTCGCGGTACAACGCCGGCACCCGCAGGGCCAGCCAGCGCACCGGGCGCAGCGACGTCAGGATCGAGGCCAGGTAACCGCCATAGCTAGTGCCCACCACGGCAATCGCCGAGGTATCCAAGGCGGGGTGGGCGAGCAAGCGGTCGTATGCCGCCAACACATCCCGCAGGTTGTCCTCGCGGGTCACTCGGGACAACGGGATGCCCGCCCCGCCGGTGTGCCCGCGCAAGTCGAAGGTCAGGCACACGCAACCGAGGCCGGCGATGCCTTTGGCCCGTTCCAGGTCGCGCTCCTGGCTGCCACCCCAGCCGTGTACGAACAACACGCCGGGGACCTTCGATTTGGGGCTCAGGAACGTCCCGTCCATGCGTTCATCGTCGATTTCGATTTGAATGGTTTCACTTCTAGCCGTCATAGGATTGAACCGTTACGTATTTGAGAAGAAAGTCGCTGTTGTGGGCCTCGCCGCGATAAACCTCCCTGGCCCCGGCTGGCAGCGGTTGGTCGAGGTAGGTTTCCACCGAAGACACCCGCACCGCGCTGGTTTCAGGCGTTTCGACGAACACCTGCAACGCCGCCAGCTCGGCGCTGCTGGCCCCGCCCATGCGCCACGACTGTTCCAACACGCCGCCACGGGGCTGGCCGGCGGCATCCAGGCCCTGGGCAATGTCGTAATTGCGCCGCGACGCAAAAAAGCTCGGGTAGGCCTGGTTGGCTGCGTCATCGAACACTTGCGCCAGCCGCACCGCCTCGCGCACATCGTCGGGCAGCTCGAGCCTGAGCAACTCGATGTAGCCGCCCTGCACCACCAGCAGGTCCGACCCGCCGTACACCTCCAGCCCTTCGCTGTCGTGGGTCAGGTGTTGCACGCCGCAATAGCTCAGGACCTGGCCGTTGATGAAGCTCTGGCCGACGCTCTGGGTCTTGACCTCATTGAGGTGCTGTTCCAGCACCACGCCATCGCGAAACAGCGCCTGGGCGTCGGGCCCGGCGGCGACTTCATCGAACTGCGCCAGGCTCTTGATCAACTGTTGACCACGTCCGGCACAGGCATGGATCGGCTTGATGCGGATCGGCCCGGTGTAGAGCAAATGTTCGGCGGCCGGGCGGGCGTCCTTGAGCGAAAAGACCGTCACGCCGTCGAGCACCGCGCCTCGCGTGAGCTTGGCAAACAGCGGCGACCAGCCTTTGGGCGCCACCGCGTCCTTATTCAACAGACCGTGGGTAATCGCCTTGGTGCAGATAAAATCATGCTCGACATACCCACCCCACATATCCTCAGGGCCCTTCACCCCCAGGCGCATCAAGGTTTCGGTGCCGATCAGGGTTTGCGTGGGCAACAGATAAAGATCCTGACCGGCCTGGGTGTCATGGCTGTCGCCGTACTCCCAACCCAGGATCTGCGCCAGCCACTGGGCCAGTGCACGGTTGGTCTCGACCTCATGGCGCGGCGCTTGCGGATTGACCGAATAGGCCACGACCCGTTTGTTGCGATTGACTGATGTCATGCGGTGCCCTTCCTCCTGCGCTCGATGGCTTTAGATATGCCTGCAAATCAGAAGTTGCAGAGATCAGGCCAACGAGGTGATGGACGATGAGGGGTCAGCCAAGCGGGCGCATCGCAAGCAATTGATAGCACCGGGCCTGTTTCATTCTGCACGACATGCGCTTGGCATCCCGCAAATTGCACGATATCCCGCAGCAGACGAAGCGCCCCCTGTGGCGAGGGAGCTTGCTCCCGCTGGGGTGCGAAGCGCCCCCCAAAGAATTACACAGATGTGTCAGTTGGGATGGTGGGGCTGCTGCGCAGCCCAGCGGGAGCAAGCTCCCTCGCCACAAAGGGTCCAGTGTCAGCCTTTGGGAGTGCCCAGCGGGCTCACCCCAAACCTCGCCCGATAATCGCTCGGCGCCAACCCGGTGATTTTCCGGAACGTCGCGCGAAAGGCACTGGGGTCCTGGTAGCCGACGGTCCAGGCAATGTGGTCGATGGTGCCATTGGTGAACTCCAGCATTTCCCGGGCCTTGCCGACCCGCAAGTGCTGGCAGTATTCGGTGGGCTTGAGCCCGGTGGCGGCACGGAACCGGCGCAGGAAGGTGCGCTCTTCCAGCCCGGCCCGTTCGGCCATCGCACCGAGGGAAACCTCCACCGCGCCGTTGCTTTGCAACCAATGCTGGACCTTGAGAATCGCCGCATCGCCATGGCCGAGGATGGGCGCGAAGTTACTGCCGCACTGGCTCGCGCTGTCGCTGTGTTCGATCACCAGAAATTGCGCGGTGCGCGTGGCGATGCTGGGCCCGAGCAGGCGGTCCACCAGGCGCAGTCCCAGTTCCGACCAGGCCATCAGCCCGGCGGTGGTGATCAGGTCGCCGTCGTCGACAATCGGTTTGTCGGCGTTGAGTTTGATCTTCGGGTAACGGGCGGCGAAATCCTTGGCCGAGCTCCAATGGGTGGTGGCGCTGCGCCCATCGAGCAAGCCGCTTTCGGCCAACAGGATCGAGCCGACACACACGCCGCCCAACACGGTGCCGCCCGCATGCTGCGCACGCAGCCAATCCATCAGCGTGGGCGAGGCCAGGTCGTCATCGAAGCCGGCGAGGGACGGCGGAATCAGCAACGCCACCAAATGGCCCGCCGGGCCGGTTTCGCTGTCGAACACCCGCCGCGGCGCCTCGCCGTTGTCGGTCTGCCAGTGACTGACCCGCAACCGCGGCAATGGTGCACTGGCGTGTTCGGCCGCGATCCGCTGGGCCACGGCGAACAGATCGGTCAAACCATGCACCGCCGCCATTTGCGCACCGGGGTAGATGAGCACTCCAAGCTCGGCGACTGCCCTTTGCTGCGCCATTGTCAGTTTTCCCTCGCTTATTGTCGTTGCGGCCAATCCTCGAACCGGCCGTAAAGGCCAATACTGGCGCCCTACCCCACCTGATCTAAGGAAGCCCTCATGTCCAAGCAAGCGCTCATCGTAGTCGATATCCAGAACGACTACTTCCCCCAGGGAAAATGGCCGTTGGTCGGTGCCCAAGCCGCCGCCGATAACGCCGCACGGTTGATCGAAGCCTTTCGCCAGGCCGGCGACAGCGTGGTGCACATCCGCCACGAATTCACCTCCGCCGACGCGCCGTTCTTCACCCCAGGCTCCGAAGGCGCACAGTTGCACCCCAAGGTGCTCAACCGCGCCGACGAACCGGTGGTCCTCAAGCACTTCGTCAATGCGTTTCGCGAAACCGAACTGCAAGCCCTCCTCGACCAGCACGGCATCGAACAGTTGGTGGTGGTCGGCAGCATGAGCCACATGTGCGTCGATGGCGTGGTGCGGGCAGCGGCGGACCTGGGCTACAGCGTCGCGGTGATCCACGATGCCTGCGCCACCCTCGACCTGGAATTCAACGGCGTCGTCGTGCCGGCTGCCCAAGTGCATGCGGCGTTCATGGCAGCGCTGGAGTTTGCCTATGCGAGTGTGGTGAGTACCGAGCAATTCCTGGCTGACCATCAATAAACCCACGGCACAGCTAAAAAAACCGCGCTTCATTTTCCAAGTGCGGTTTTGCCTCAGGCATCAACGGCGTGTCTGGAGGCGATCAAGTCTCCAGCACGTGCAACAACCGCGGCATCGTCGCCACGAACCCCATCTGCTGCGCTTCGCGCGCCATCCCCTTCAGCTTCTCGCCGCTGGCTTGATCGGCGTTGCGCAGCCACTGCCCCGCCACATCGATCAGCCGCACATGGTGGTTGATCCAGGCGCACGACGCCGACTCGGGCAATGCCGCCATCTGTTGCCCATGCCAGATAGCCTTTTCGATATTGCCCGCCAACAGGCAGGTTTCAGCGGCCGCCACGCGAAAGCGCAAGGCGTTGTGGGCCAGGCAGGCTTGGGTGAGCTGGGCTTCGCCCTTCGCCAAGGCCTGCTGGCTGAACGGTCCGTCGTCACTGATCATCGCCAGGCTGCCGTAGACCCAAGGCCCGATGTAGCGCTGCAGCTCGAAGCGCTCCACCAGACTTGCCGCCTCCATGATCAAGGTCTGCGCCAGCCCGCGCTCGCCCTGGCGCAACGCCACCCGCGCCAACCCTTCCAGCAGGATCGCTTCGAAACGGCTGGCACCAAGGTTGCGCGCCAGCGTCAGGGCACTGCTCAGTTCCTGTTCCGCCAAGGCATCCTGGCCGCCCGCCACCAGCACCCAGGCCGCAGTGAGCCGCGAGAAAACCTGCGCTCGATGATTGCCCAGCCGGGTGCTGCATTCGATGGCTTCCATGGCGTCACGCAAGGCGGGCTCTGGCTGGCCCAGGTACAACTGCGCCGATCCACGGGCGCTGCGATTGGCCGCCTCCATGTGTGTCCACCCATTGCGTTCGCACAGGCGTACGCATTGATCGAAGACCTCGTAGGCGGTCTGCATGCGCCCTTGTGCGTAATAGGAGTCGCCAATGCCACTCAAGGCCTTGGCCTCGGTTTCCAGGTCCAGGCCGATGCGAGCAGAGGACAACGCTTCTTCATGAAGGCGGCGACACTCGGCGTAATCACCCCGTGGGAAATAGATATTCCCGCGCAAGTGATTCAACCGGGCAAGCGCCGCATGGGCCTGCATGGACCGGGCGATGGGCAGCACGTCCTCGATCAGGCGCTCCTCCTCGTCCAGGCAATCGAGGGTATTGAGGACTGCCGCCAGCCCCAACGCGGCCTCGATCCGATCCTGCGGCTGCTCGGCCAATGCCAAGGCGCGCTGGAAATGCGCCCAGGCCTCCACGGTCTGGCCCAGGCCCGAGCACGCTTGGCCGCACAACAATGCGAAGGGAAAATTGTCCTGCGCGCGTTCGGCAAACGCCGAGCATTGCCGCGCCAGCGCAAGGACACTGTCGTACTGGCAGGCCAGCCGTTTTTCGCCCATGGCCACCAACAGCGCGTCGAACGCCGCCGGATCGTTGGCCCGCAGCAAATGCTGGGCATAAAGCACCCGGTCGCGCGCACGATAAAGATTCGCCACTTCACCGTGCAACTGCTCGCGCAGCAACGTGGGCATCGCGTCGTAAAGGCAGTGCATGAGCAGGTCGTGGACAAACAGATAGCTGCCTGGCTCGACCTCCCGCAACAACCCCTGGCGCATGTCCGCGGTCGGCAGATAATCGGGCTGCCCCAGCGCTTCGCGCCACAGCGTCAGCTCGAAGCGATTGCCCAGCACCGCGGCGTAATGCAGGGCGCGACGTTGCTCGGGGGCCAATTTGTCAAAGCGGGTCTGGACCAGATGCCGCAGGCTGTCAGGGAACACCCCTTGCTGGCTCGACAGCAGTTGCGTCAGGTACAGCGGGTTGCCTTGGGCGCGGGCGACACATTCAGCCCGGTAGCGCGGATCGACCTCAGTGAATTGCTCCGCCAGGACCGTGGCCTCCCGCGCCCGGATCGGCGCGATGTCGAGCAGACTCATGGGGCTGGAGGAATGCGTACGGATTTCGCTTTCCAGCGGATCGCCTTCGGGACGGGACGTCAGCAGCCAGACCACCGGCGCTTCGTCAGTGGCATCGAGCAGCCTGCCCAGCAGCATAAACAGCGTGGCATCGCCCCAGTGCAGGTCTTCGACGCAGATCAGCAAAGGCTGTTGCACCGCGATGCGCAGCAACACGTCGAGCAAGGCCTGGAACAGTCCCTGGGTACGGGCCTGGTTGCTCATTGCGCCATACAGGGCCAGAGACTCGGCAGACGACACCCCCGTCAGCACTTGCAAGAACATCCGGTGTTCGGCGGCCACTTTCAGGCGGGACAAAGCGGCGTCCAACAGCGGGGCGCTGACGGACGCCGCGCCACCCAGGTCGAGCAGGCTGGCCAGCAGTTGCCCCAGGGGCCAAAGGCTGTTGTCCATGCCGAAATCCAGCACATCGCCGCGATGGCAGGCAAAGCCACGCTGCCGGGCCATTTCGAAAAACTCGCTGACCAGCCGGGTCTTGCCAATGCCCGCCACACCGCGCACATAGACAATGTGCCCGTCCTGGCATTCCTGGGTGGCCTCGATCACCGCTTTGAACTGCAAGAGCTCGATGGCCCGTCCCACCAACGGACGCGGCGCGTTTTCGTCGAGGCTGCGCGGGCGCAGGCATTTGCGATAGGCCTGAAACTCATCGTCGCTGGACGAAAACTCAAACCGTGCAGCGAGCTGCTCCAGCAGGTTTTGCGCAACATACACCGGGGCGTGGCCATGACGATCCAACAGCGGCTTTTGCGCGAGCAAGACAGGCTCGACCGCAGGCTCCATGGTGTCGGCACTCAGGCGCACAAGCCGCAGCAACAAGGCATGCCCGGAAGTGACGAATTGCTCCCGACTCAGCGCCAGCGCGCAGAGCAGGCCCCGCTCGCTATCGCTGCGATAGGCCTGTGGCGAACCGAACTGGGCGATCACCACATCCTGCGTCATCCCCAGTGGCACGCCACCGAACTGACGCACCAGGCGCTCGATTTCTGCCATGAACGTCGTCGCCGGCAGCCCATCGATCCGAAAGGACAGCTCCAGCACGTAGCGGATGACGCTGTCATCGACCTGTTTCAGCGCCTGTTGCGCAAAGGCCGCCTGGTGCACCGCGCTCATCGTCTGTTGGATGTGCGCCAAAGCCGCCGAGACGGGAGTGCCCAGCAGCTCACTCACATCGACACCGAAGGCCGTCGCCAAGTGCCGAGCCGTGCGGTAAAGCACCGGCTTGCCGGTTTCGGCCCGTTTGATGGAGGCGATCGAGACGCACAGATGCCGGTTCAGGCAGGCCTCGGCCAGGGTTTCCTGGCTCAGGCCATGCTGTTTGCGCAGGCCTTTCAACGACACGGCGTCCAGCAGGACACGGCCGTCGGATATCGAGGCATCACGCCTGGGCAGGGCAGCAAAGGTGTTTGGTCGGGAGTCCATGTCGATAGCCCTTCTACCCTGGGACAACGGCAGCCGATCGAGTGTACTCCTGCGCCTCGCTCGGGTTAACGAAAAGATGGCATTTGGCCTGATACCAAACTGATACCGGACTGACACCGCTCTGGACTGTCCGCCTATCACCGCCCTTCCGATACTCACTCCCATCAATTGACACCCAGTTGATACAACCTGAGCAATGGGAGAAAGGCGATGAGCGATGGACTGAAGGGCAACGCAAGCGATGACGTGCGGGATATCGGCGGCTCGCAATTACTGGGGCGCGGACTGAACCGGCTCGATTGGGCCGGCGACAGCAAGGAGTGCCTGAAGGTCGGCGATACCGAATCGGGCAAACGTGTGGTGCCGTACCGGAAAACGTCTTACAACGTGGGGAAAAACGTCACCCTGTCCACGGTCGTGGCCAACGACAACTTCTCGACCGAGACATTTGCCTCCCGCGACGAATTCGAAAGACATACCCAGACGAGTGTCGAAGCCTCCGGCAAATACGGCGCCTTTTCCGCCGGTTTCAAAGCCACCTTCGGCAGCGAAATCAAGACGCTCGTAGAGCGCGAAGCCGCGCTCTACAGTCACACGGTGCGGTTATGGAAACTGACCCTCGACGTCAGCCCCGCCAATGCGACGGAAGCGTTCAAGAAGCGCGTCGATGAGTTGCCCAAGGCCTTCGACCCGAGCAATCCGGCGCCGTTCTTCAATTTCCTGGTCGACTTTGGTGCCGATATCGTCAGCGAAGTGACTGTCGGCGGTTCGCTGAACTATGCGATGACCGCGCTCAAGAGTTTCCTCAGCCAGACCAACACCCTCGATGCCATGGTCAAGGCCGAATACGGCGCCTTTGTCAGCGGCAGCGCGACCACTTCGGTCTCGGAAACGGTCAAGAAAAACATCGCCCATCGCAACGCCAACCTGACCACCCGGGGCGGCACGCACGCCATCGCTTTCAACCCAGTGGAGCCGAGCAATTGCAATGCGGAGTTCGGCAAATGGCGCGAATCGCTGCCCGACGACCCGACCGTCGTGGAGTTGGCAATCGCGCCGGTCTATCGCTTCGTCAAGGAAGGCGAGACCCGTACGGCGCTGGAGCAGGCCTACCAGTGGTACACCAGCTACAAGGCGGAAATCGAAGCCAATTGGCAAGAGTCGGTGGTGGTCCTCGGCCGCTCCGGGCGGCAAACCACCTCCAAGGCCGCGGCAACCCGCCCTGCCTTGCGAATGGTGTTCGTCGACAACAAAAGCAAGGAAACCAGCGAAAGTTTCCACTACCCACCCGCCGCGGATGCATCGACCACGGAATTTGAACAGTTCTGGGATGCGCTGGCCCTGCTGCTGAGACAAAAAAACGGGCAAAAATTGCTGATGGCCACTGAGCGCTGGCCACGCGACGCACGCTACTACCCGACGTACTCCATGCGTGAGGCCCTGCTGTCCAACGGCGCCAGCGAAGTATCACTCATGCGCTGGGACACGCTGACCAAGCACATGCAGCCCAACCCGTTGTCCGGCCTGACCTATGTGCTGGCGGGAAATGACTTCGAGATGCCCGGTGTCGATGGACTCATCGCCGGTTTTGGCCAGGCAGGCAAGGACCTCAACCCAACGGTGAAGGTCAAGGCTCGGTTTTCCCACGACTCGTTCGGCAAGGTCAAGTTGGTCAAAACCGCAACGACCGAGGAAGACCCTCGCACCGCGCTGTACATCGTACGCAACAATACCGACGCCAAACCGGCCCTGGCGGTCGATCCGCAGAACCGGACCCGTATCGCCATGCAGACGCCGGACAGGCACAACCCGGGGCAGTACTGGTACATGCCCGAGCTGGAAAAACCTTATCCGGAAATCAACCACCCGGTGCTGTTGATCAACTACGAGACGGGAACCTGCCTGCAGGGCATGCACGACCAGGGCGACTGCCGGCTCAAACCCATCGAACCGGGTCGCCAGCAGGACGACGTCATTTGGGACCGGCGCGGCGATGAGGTGTTTCACCTGTTGATGGTCTACTACTGGAGAGACGCCTTGTGCCTGACCCAGATTGAAAAACGCGCCGCCGTCCGGCCTTGGCGCCTACCTCACGGCATGGACTGGTTGCGTGAGCAGCATCGTCCGTACAGTTGACACCCGATAGTGACATCCCCTGTGGGAGCGAGCTTGCTCGCGATAGCGCTGGTTCAGCTTGCTTCAATGTTGAATGTGCCGTCGCCATCGCGAGCAAGCTCGCTCCCACAGGTTCATCGGGCGATTGAGCGCCCTTCCTTTAGCCTTCTTGCGTGCGTGGTCCCCATACGATGCAAGTCTTCAACAGTGTTCCCTTTATCGGCGATGGCGTGGAAACGGCCCTCGATCCCCGCCAGTTTCCCTACCTGTTCAACGACCATGGCCTGGCACGACCGAGTGTCCAGGAGCGCGGCCATCTGATCCAGCTCAGCCCCGAGAACCCGGCCTTGTCCCTGGGTACTCGCTACTCGGGCATCAGTTGGCGGGACCGTGAGGTTGCAACGAACAGCGGTTCCTACTGGATCAAGACGTTCGACTTCCACGCCAGCGAAGTGCACTACGCACCGATCTGGGCAACCAAGGAAACGGCGCAGGCCTTCGGCATGACCCTGCTCGGAAATGGCGAATGCCTACGTTTCGAATACGACCAACTGATCCTGGGCCAATACACCTACGGCAAATGGGCCGGCCACCAGTCGCCCTACCTGGGCCCGGCGCGCCAGCGCGAGCTGCTGACCTACAACCCGACCGACCTCGAATACCACAACTTCCCCCACGCGTTCTTTTCCCGTTATGGCCGCTTGCCGCTGGTGATCAGCGTCGCCCGCTGGCGACCTGCGTCGAGGGAAATCCATTTGGCCGACCTGTGGCTGCGGCCCGGCGATGCGCTGGTCCTGCCGCCCAAGCACTACCCCGACATCCCCCCCAGTGACGCCCACGGCGTCGAAAACTGGCCGGCCGTCGTGGACCTGCATGGCAATCGAAACTCGGCGCTGGCCTGCTGGTTCGGAGAGGGTGAGGACTGTTTGCTGACGGAGACGATCCTGGCCAACTCGACCTTGATGAGCTCTCCCCAGGGCAAACCGCACTATCACGAAGAAAAAGCGCCGACGCGGCATGAATTACCGGCGGACTATCGGCCGTGAGGGGTGATAGCACGGCAGGCCTGGCAGAAAAAACCTGGGTTGGCGGGGCCAGGAGGAACCCGACCTCGGGCGAACTGTTTTTTACTAGGCGTACTTGAGGAATAACGATAAGAATGGCCGGGCATTTTTCCTAAGAGCCAGCCGTATGAAACGCAAACGCCCGCCGCGCCTGGTCGACTCCCCCTTCCCGATCGCTACATCAACGCCACGGCACCCGCCCACGTGGGATTGCTCAAGCGACGTATCCAGGCCGGGATACCTGGGCACGATGGTGTATGCCGTGGTGATACTGCTGGCCCTGCCGGTCTACGGGCTGGCAGTGCTATCGACAAAGCTGTTCCATGTCGGACAAAACCTGTCGCCCCTCCACACAAGAGTGATCGAGGACCCTCTGTTCATAGCGCTCATGTTCATCAGCGCATTCGCGGCCGTCTGCGTGCTCAACTGGCTGGCATCCGGACCTAGGGTGCTCGGCTTCTGCTTTGACGAACGCCAGCAACGCCTCACCTTCACCCAGCGCCGCCCTGCCCGGCAAACCACCGAAGAATGCGTGCCGTACAGCGACATCCATTACATCAAGCCTTACAAAACGACCACTTCCGCCAACATCTGTCACTTTGTGGTGGGCTTCGCCGGGGGCGATGGCAAGGCCATCGCACTTCGGGTAGGGGTGGCTCTGACGGATCAGGACATGGCGTTTCATGCCGCGTGGTTGAGTCAGTCGATTGGCGAGAGGATGCAGGAGGTATTGGATCTGGATTTGTGAGCGAGGCTGGGCTTGCCCCGGCATACCCGAAGCCACGAAGCGGCCTTCGCCAGGCCAAAAAAAACCCCAAGTGCTGAGCGCTTGGGGCTTTCGTGACCTACCTGCGTAAGGCTCTCAGGCAAGGATCAGAACGGAATATCGTCATCGAAGCTGTCGAAATCCGGAGCCGGTTGCGGCGCGGCCTGTTGGGGGGCCGGGCGCTCACGTTGTGGCTGCGGAGCCGACTGCTGTGGACGAGGTGCCTGCTGACGTGGGGCCGACTGCTGGTAGTTGTTGCCACCTTGTTGCTGGTCGCCCTGTGGACGGCCACCCAGCAATTGCATGGTGCCTTGCATGTCGACCACGATTTCGGTGGTGTAACGCTTGATACCGTCTTTTTCCCACTCGCGGGTCTGCAGCTTGCCTTCGATGTACACCTGCGAACCCTTGCGCAGGTATTCGCCGGCGATCTCGGCCACCTTGCCGAACATCGACACGCGGTGCCATTCGGTCTTCTCGACCTTCTGGCCGGTTTGCTTGTCGGTCCACTGTTCGCTGGTCGCCAGACTCAGGTTGGTCACGGCGTTGCCGTTCGGCAGGTAGCGAACTTCGGGATCCTGGCCGCAAGTACCGACCAATATGACTTTGTTAACCCCACGGGCCATAACGTTCTCCTAGGCTTCGCACGTGGTCGGGGCCGGGTTGTTCACCAGGCGCTCGAGCGTCGCGCGATCCAATAATTCGGTGTCGAGTTTGATATACACGGCCGCCTCGTCGGCGACCACCACTGCATCGGTTACTCCAACGACGGCCTTCAGACGCTCGGTCAGGCCAGCCTCACGAATCGCCTCGGGCGATAAGGGCAAGCGCAGGCTCGTCACATAGGGAGGTTCGCGCATGGTAACAGCAAAGGCTAACCAAAGTGCAGCCAGCGCGGCGCATCCCAGGAACACAACCGACAAACCGCCATGCTGGAACAGCCAGCCGCCGAGGATCCCGCCCAACGCCGAACCCAGGAACTGGCTGGTGGAGTAGACCCCCATCGCCGTGCCCTTGCCGCCCGCCGGCGAAACCTTGCTGATCAGCGACGGCAGCGAGGCTTCCAGCAGATTGAACGCGGTGAAGAACACCACCGTGCCGATCACCAGGGCCCGCAAGCTATCGCCGAACTGCCAGAAGAATAGCTCAGTGAGCATCAGCGTCACGACGGCACCGAGCAAAACTCGTTTCATTTTGCGTCGTTTTTCGCCATAGATGATGAACGGGATCATGGCGAAGAACGAGATCAGCAACGCGGTCAGGTAGACCCACCAGTGCTGTTCCTTGGGCAGGCCGGCCTTTTCGACCAGGGCCAGCGGCAAGGCCACGAAGCTGGACATCAGCATGGCGTGGAGCACGAAAATGCCCAGGTCCAGGCGCAACAGGTCCGGGTGCTTGAGCGTCGGGATCAATGCCTGGCGCGCCACCCCGGATTCCCGGTGCTGCAACGGCCCGGTGGCGCGCGGCACCATGAACGCCACGATCAGGATCCCCACCAGGGCCATGGCACCGGTCGCCAGGAACAGGCCCGACAAGCCAAAGGCCCGGGTCAGCAAGGGACCGACCACCATGGCCACGGCGAACGACAGACCGATGGTCATGCCGATCATGGCCATGGCCTTGGTCCGGTGCTGTTCGCGGGTCAAGTCCGACAGCAGCGCCATGACGGCCGCGGAAATGGCCCCGGCACCCTGCAGGATGCGCCCGGCGATCACGCCCCAGATCGAGTCGGCATTGGCCGCCAGCACGCTGCCGAGGGCGAAGACGATCAGCCCCAGGTAGATAACCGGACGCCGGCCGATGCGGTCGGAAATGATCCCGAACGGGATCTGGAAGATCGCCTGGGTCAGGCCATAGGCACCAATCGCCAGGCCGATGAGGGCCGGGGTGGCGCCTGCCAGGTCCATGCCATAGGTCGCCAGCACCGGCAACACCATGAACATGCCCAACATACGGAAGGCGAACACCAGGGCCAGACCGCCTGCTGCGCGTGTCTCGCCACGACTCATGCGTTCGCTGTGGGGATCTTGCATGGAAAAACCTCATGTGAACCGGCGGCGATTCTACCAGTCCCATCGATTGAGAGGGTATATGGCGACCGTTTGCCGCGCAGTCTTCATGTATGGCTGCAATCGCGTCTTCAATAGTGTGCATCCATCCAGTATTTGCCCGTATACTCCTACGTTTTCGACGCCCGCCGAGCGAGGCCACTTTGGACAAGATCCTGATTCGTGGGGCCCGTACCCACAACCTGAAGAATATCGACCTGACCCTGCCACGGGACAAGCTGATCGTCATCACCGGCCTGTCCGGATCCGGCAAATCATCCCTGGCCTTCGACACGTTGTACGCCGAAGGCCAGCGACGCTATGTCGAATCGCTGTCGGCCTACGCCCGGCAGTTCCTGTCGATGATGGAAAAACCCGACGTCGACACCATCGAAGGCCTGTCGCCAGCCATTTCCATCGAACAGAAGTCGACCTCCCATAACCCCCGGTCGACGGTCGGCACCATCACCGAGATCTACGACTACCTGCGCTTGCTGTATGCGCGGGTCGGCATTCCCCGCTGCCCCGACCACGACATTCCCCTGGAAGCCCAGACCGTCAGCCAGATGGTCGACTTGGTGCTGGCCCAGCCCGAAGGCAGCAAGCTGATGCTGCTGGCCCCGGTGGTTCGCGAGCGCAAGGGCGAACACCTGATGGTGTTCGAAGAACTGCGCGCCCAGGGCTTCGTGCGGGCCCGGGTCAACGGCAAGCTGTGCGAGCTGGACGAACTGCCGAAGCTGGATAAACAGAAGAAGCACTCGATCGATGTGGTGGTCGACCGCTTCAAGGTCCGTGCCGACTTGCAGCAGCGGTTGGCCGAGTCCTTCGAGACCGCGCTGAAACTGGCCGACGGCATCGCCCTGGTCGCACCGATGGACGACGAGCCCGGCGAGGAGATCATTTTCTCCGCACGCTTCGCCTGCCCGATCTGCGGCCATGCCATCAGCGAGCTGGAACCCAAGCTGTTCTCCTTCAACAACCCGGCTGGCGCCTGCCCGACGTGCGACGGCCTGGGGGTCAAGCAGTTCTTCGACACCAAGCGCCTGGTCAATGGCGAACTGACCCTGGCCGAAGGGGCGATTCGCGGCTGGGACCGGCGCAACGTCTATTACTTCCAGATGCTCGGTTCGCTGGCGGCCCACTACAAGTTCAGCCTGGACAAGCCGTTCAACGAGTTGCCCGCCGACCAGCAGAAATTCATCCTGCACGGCAGCGGCTCGCAGAATGTCGACTTCAAATACCTCAACGACCGTGGCGACATCGTCAAGCGCTCCCACCCGTTCGAAGGCATCGTGCCGAACCTGGAACGACGCTACCGCGAGACCGAATCGGCCAGCGTGCGCGAAGAACTGGCCAAGTTCCTCAGCACCCAGCCCTGCCCCGATTGCCGTGGCACCCGTCTACGTCGGGAAGCGCGGCATGTGTGGGTCGGCGAGAAGACGCTGCCGGCGGTGACCAACCTGCCGATTGGCGACGCCACCGATTACTTCGGCGGCCTGAAGCTCACCGGTCGTCGTGGCGAGATCGCCGACAAGATCCTCAAGGAAATCCGCGAACGCCTGCAGTTCCTGGTGAACGTCGGCCTGGACTATCTGACCCTCGATCGCAGCGCAGACACCTTGTCCGGTGGCGAAGCCCAGCGTATCCGTCTCGCCAGCCAGATCGGCGCCGGCCTGGTGGGGGTGATGTACATCCTCGACGAACCGTCCATCGGCCTGCACCAGCGGGACAACGACCGGTTGCTCGGGACCCTGAAGCACCTGCGGGACATCGGCAACACGGTGATCGTGGTCGAGCACGACGAGGACGCCATCCGCCTGGCGGACTACGTGGTGGACATCGGCCCGGGCGCAGGGGTCCATGGCGGGCATATCGTTGCCCAGGGCACGGCCGCCGAAGTCATGGCGCACCCTGACTCGCTGACGGGCAAATACCTGTCGGGCCGGGTAAAGATCAAGGTTCCGGCCAAACGCACGCCGCGCAACAAGAAGCTGTCGCTGACCCTCAAGGGTGCCCGTGGCAACAACCTGCGCAACGTCGACCTGGAAATCCCGATCGGCCTGCTGACCTGCGTGACCGGCGTATCCGGCTCCGGCAAGTCGACGCTGATCAACAACACCCTGTTCCCCCTCAGCGCCACGGCCCTGAACGGCGCCACCACCCTGGAAGCGGCCGCCCACGACAGCATCAAGGGCCTGGAGCACCTGGACAAGGTGGTCGACATCGACCAGAGCCCGATCGGCCGCACGCCGCGCTCCAACCCGGCGACCTACACCGGGTTGTTCACGCCGATCCGCGAGCTGTTCGCCGGCGTGCCGGAGTCCCGCTCCCGAGGCTACGGCCCGGGGCGCTTCTCGTTCAACGTCAAGGGCGGGCGCTGCGAGGCCTGCCAGGGCGATGGCCTGATCAAGGTGGAAATGCACTTCCTGCCCGACATCTACGTGCCGTGCGATGTGTGCAAGAGCAAGCGCTACAACCGTGAAACCCTGGAGATCAAGTACAAGGGCAAGAACATCCACGAAACCCTCGAGATGACCATCGAGGAAGCCCGGGCGTTCTTCGATGCGGTGCCGGCCCTGGCGCGCAAGCTCCAGACGCTGATGGATGTGGGCCTGTCGTACATCAAGCTGGGGCAGTCGGCAACGACCCTGTCCGGCGGTGAGGCCCAGCGGGTCAAGTTGTCTCGCGAGCTGTCCAAGCGCGACACCGGCAAGACCCTGTATATCCTCGACGAGCCGACCACCGGCCTGCACTTCGCCGATATCCAGCAATTGCTCGACGTGCTGCATCGCCTTCGCGATCACGGCAACACCGTGGTAGTGATCGAACACAACCTGGACGTGATCAAGACGGCTGACTGGCTGGTGGACCTGGGGCCGGAAGGCGGTTCCAAGGGCGGCCAGATCATTGCCGTGGGCACGCCTGAACAAGTGGCCGAAATGAAGCAGTCCTACACCGGTTACTACCTCAAGCCGCTGCTGGAGCGTGACCGGGACTGATTTTACCCCGGGCACGAAAAAGCCCCCGTCATCTCATCGATGGCAGGGGCTTGATCGTTCCCACGCTCTGCGTGGGAATGCAGCTTGGGACGCTCTGCGTTCCCTTTCCCAGCAATCAGAACTGTGATTGCAGGTAGTTTTCCAGGCCAATCAACTTGATCAGACCCAACTGCTTCTCGAGCCAGTAGGTATGGTCTTCTTCAGTGTCGTTGAGTTGGATACGCAGGATCTCGCGGGTCACATAGTCGTTGTGCTGCTCGCAGAGCTCGATGCCTTTGCACAGCGCGGCGCGGACTTTGTATTCCAGGCGCAGGTCAGCGGCCAACATATCGGGCACGGTGGTCCCGACATCCAAGTCATCCGGACGCATCCGCGGCGTGCCTTCGAGCATCAGGATCCGGCGCATCAATGCATCGGCGTGCTGGGCTTCTTCTTCCATCTCATGGTTGATACGTTCGTAGAGCTCGGTGAAACCCCAGTCCTCGTACATCCGCGAGTGGATGAAATATTGATCACGGGCTGCCAGTTCGCCTGTCAGCAACGTGTTGAGGTAATCGATTACATCTGGGTGACCTTGCATCGCCCTACATCTCCACAAGCTTTGAAGGCTCTAGTTTGAACCAACCTGACGGAGAGGTCACTCGTTCATCGCAATAAAAGCGAAGAAAATCCGAGAAAACTGGGCTAAATAACGCAAAAACCGCCCAAATGAGGGCGGTTCTGCTTCTCGTTTAGACTTAGTTAAGCTGTACGCCCAACGCCTTTGCGATACCTTCTCCATAAGCCGCGTCCGCCCTGAAGAAATGCTGGAGCTGACGGTCAACGACATCCGCCGATACACTGGCCATCGCGCCGGCGATATTGTTGATCAGCAACGCTTTCTGCTCGTCGCTCATCAACCGGAACAACGCACCGGCGTGGCTGTAGTAGTCCGTGTCTTCGCGATGATCGTAACGATCCGCCGCGCCACTGAGGGCCAGGGCCGGCTCCGCATAACGCGGCGCCTGCTTCGGTGCCTCCACATAGCTGTTAGGCTCGTAGTTCGGTGCCGCCCCGCCATTGCTGCCAAACGCCATGGCACCGTCGCGCTGGTAAGTGTTGACCGGGCTACGTGGCGCATTCACTGGCAATTGCTGGTGATTGGTGCCCACACGGTAGCGGTGCGCATCGGCGTAGGCGAAGACACGGCCCTGCAGCATGCGATCCGGCGAGAGACCAACCCCTGGCACCATGTTGCTCGGGCCAAACGCCGCCTGCTCGACTTCAGCGAAGTAATTCAGCGGGTTGCGGTTGAGCTCGAGCACACCCACTTCGATCAATGGAAACTCTTTCTGCGACCAGGTCTTGGTCACGTCGAACGGATTCTCGTAATGGGCCGCGGCCTGGGCCTCGCTCATGATCTGGATGCAGACACGCCATTTTGGGAAGTCACCGCGCTCAATGGCCTCGAACAGGTCGCGCTGGGCATAATCCGGGTCGGTACCCGCCAGGCGTGCCGCTTCTGCCGGCGCGAGGTTCTTGATGCCTTGCAGGGTCTTGTAGTGCCACTTCACCCAGTGCCGCTCACCCTGTGCGTTGATCAGGCTGTAGGTGTGGCTGCCGAAACCGTGCATGTGGCGGTAGCCATCCGGAATGCCGCGGTCGGAAAACAGGATGGTGACCTGGTGCAGCGCCTCAGGCGAATGCGACCAGAAATCCCACATCGCCTGGGCACTTTTCAGGTTGCTTTGCGGCAGACGCTTCTGGGTGTGGATAAAATCCGGAAATTTCAACGGATCACGGATGAAGAAGACCGGCGTGTTGTTGCCAACGATGTCCCAGTTGCCTTCCTCGGTGTAGAACTTCAGGGCGAAACCCCGCGGATCGCGTTCAGTGTCGGCCGAACCACGCTCGCCACCCACGGTGGAGAACCGCAGGAAGGTGGGTGTCTGCTTGCCGATCGACTCGAACAACTTGGCGCTGGTGTACTGGGTGATGTCCTGGGTGACGGTAAAGGTGCCGTAGGCCCCCGACCCTTTGGCGTGCACGCGACGCTCGGGAATGTTCTCGCGGTTGAAGTGAGCCAGCTTTTCGATCAGGTGAAAATCGTCGAGCAGCAGCGGGCCTCGCGGGCCGGCGGAACGAGAGTTCTGGTTATCGGCGACAGGAGCGCCGCTGGCGGTCGTAAGCGTTTTGATCTGGCTCATGCTCAATCTTCCTAGGTCGGTCTTCAAACTGCCGGCTAATCGGCTGGAAAGGAGTATTGATCATGTTAGTGACAGTATCCAAATTCATTAAATCATGGACATCGATAGTCATTATCTAATTCTGAAGACTTGCCGATAGCCAAACCAGGCGAAACGGTCTTGGCACTTTTAGCAGGCAACAAAAAACCGGGCACAAGGCCCGGTTTTTCGTTTGTTGCCGACTTACTCAGCGGATACAGCTTCACCGCTGGTAGCACGATCAACCAACTCGACGTACGCCATAGGCGCGTTGTCGCCAGCGCGGAAACCGCACTTGAGGATGCGCAGGTAGCCACCCTCACGGGTAGCGTAACGCTTGCCCAGGTCGTTGAAGAGCTTACCAACGATAGCTTTCGAACGAGTACGGTCGAAAGCCAGACGGCGGTTAGCCAGGCTATCTGTCTTGGCCAGAGTGATCAGCGGCTCAGCAACGCGACGCAGTTCTTTGGCTTTCGGCAGTGTAGTTTTGATCAGCTCGTGCTCGAACAGCGACACCGCCATGTTTTGGAACATGGCCTTGCGGTGCGAGCTGGTGCGGCTCAGGTGACGACCACTTTTACGATGACGCATGGTTCATTCCTTACCAAACACAACGTTCGGTGATTACGACGATCAGGCAGTCGCCTTGTCGTCCTTCTTAAGACTTGCAGGCGGCCAGTTGTCGAGGCGCATGCCGAGGGACAGACCGCGGGAGGCCAGAACGTCCTTGATTTCAGTCAAGGATTTCTTGCCAAGGTTCGGAGTCTTCAACAGCTCTACTTCGGTACGCTGAATCAGGTCGCCGATGTAGTAGATGTTTTCCGCCTTAAGGCAGTTAGCCGAACGTACAGTCAGTTCCAGATCGTCAACCGGGCGAAGCAGGATCGGATCGATCTCGTCTTCCTGCTCGACAACCACTGGCTCACTGTCACCCTTGAGGTCGACGAACGCAGCCAACTGCTGTTGCAGGATGGTTGCAGCACGGCGGATTGCCTCTTCAGGATCCAGGGTACCGTTGGTTTCCAGATCAATAACCAGCTTGTCCAGGTTGGTACGCTGTTCGACACGGGCGTTTTCCACCACGTATGCGATACGGCGAACTGGGCTGAACGAAGAGTCAAGCTGCAAGCGACCGATGCTGCGGCTTTCGTCTTCATCGCTCTGACGCGAGTCTGCCGGTTCATAACCACGACCACGAGCTACGGTGAGCTTCATGTTCAGGGCGCCGTTAGACGCCAGGTTAGCGATTACGTGATCGGGGTTAACGATCTCGACATCATGATCCAGCTGAATATCGGCAGCGGTAACCACCCCCGAACCCTTCTTCGACAAGGTCAGCGTAACTTCGTCACGACCGTGCAGCTTGATAGCCAGACCTTTCAGGTTCAACAGGATTTCAATTACGTCTTCCTGTACACCTTCGATGGCGCTGTACTCGTGGAGCACACCGTCAATCTCGGCCTCGACTACTGCACAGCCGGGCATTGAGGACAACAGGATGCGGCGCAGCGCGTTGCCCAGGGTGTGGCCGAAACCACGCTCGAGAGGCTCGAGTGTGATCTTGGCGCGGGTTGGACTGACAACCTGCACATCAATATGGCGGGGTGTCAGGAACTCATTTACCGAAATCTGCATGGATGCACCTATTTTCTAGCCCTTACTTGGAGTAGAGCTCGACAATCAGGCTTTCGTTGATGTCGGCGGACAGATCACTGCGAGCAGGAACGTTCTTGAAAACGCCCGACTTCTTCTCAGTGTCTACTTCTACCCATTCTACGCGGCCACGTTGGGCACACAGATCGAGAGCTTGGACAATGCGAAGTTGGTTCTTTGCTTTCTCGCGAACAGCAACCACGTCACCAGCACGAACCTGGTAGGACGGAACGTTTACGGTCTGACCGTTAACGCTGATCGACTTGTGCGATACCAGCTGACGGGATTCGGCACGAGTAGAACCGAAACCCATACGGTATACAACGTTGTCCAGACGGCATTCGAGCAGTTGCAACAGGTTTTCGCCGGTTGCGCCTTTCTTGCCAGCTGCTTCTTTGTAGTAGCCGCTGAATTGACGCTCGAGAACGCCGTAGATACGACGGACCTTCTGCTTTTCACGCAGTTGGGTGCCGTAATCGGACTGGCGACCGCGGCGTTGGCCGTGGATACCAGGTGCTGCTTCAATGTTGCACTTCGATTCGATCGCGCGCACGCCGCTCTTCAGAAAAAGATCGGTGCCTTCGCGACGAGCGAGTTTGCATTTTGGACCAATGTAACGAGCCATTCTTTACAATCTCCTGGATTACACGCGGCGCTTCTTCGGCGGACGGCACCCGTTGTGCGGGATTGGCGTCACGTCGGTGATGCTGGCGATCTTGTAGCCACAGCCGTTCAAAGCGCGGACTGCGGATTCACGACCTGGACCTGGACCCTTGACGTTGACGTCGAGGTTTTTCAGGCCGTATTCCAGCGCAGCTTGACCAGCACGCTCAGCAGCTACTTGAGCAGCGAACGGGGTGGACTTGCGGGAACCGCGGAAACCCGAACCACCGGAGGTAGCCCAGGAAAGAGCGTTACCTTGACGGTCGGTAATGGTCACGATGGTGTTGTTAAAAGAAGCATGGATGTGGGCGATACCATCAACCACTGTCTTTTTAACTTTTTTACGAGGACGAGCAGCAGGTTTTGCCATGATTAAATTCCTGTCGATTCGCTGGGGCGATTACTTGCGGATCGGCTTACGCGGACCTTTACGGGTACGCGCGTTGGTCTTGGTACGCTGACCGCGTACTGGCAGACCACGACGATGACGCAGACCGCGATAGCAACCGAGGTCCATCAAGCGCTTGATTTTCATGTTGATTTCGCGACGCAGGTCACCTTCAGTGGTGAACTTCGCCACTTCGCCACGCAGCTGTTCAATCTGCTCGTCGCTCAGATCTTTGATCTTTGCCGCTGGGTTGACCCCAGTCACTGCACAAATTTTCTGTGCAGTAGTGCGACCAACACCATAGATGTAGGTCAGCGAGATAACAGTATGCTTGTTATCTGGAATGTTGACGCCTGCAATACGGGCCATTCAGTGGGACTCCAATTGACAGCTACCTACGCCCCGGAAGCCAAGAAATAGGGCGCGAGATAATATCGCTGTAATAACAAATAATCAACCCGGCAGCGCACTAGCTGCCGGGCTTAAAGCACAATCACACTCAGCCTTGGCGCTGTTTGTGACGCGGTTCCGCGCTGCAAATTACCCGAACAACACCTTCGCGGCGAATAATCTTGCAGTTGCGGCACAGCTTTTTCACCGATGCACGAACTTTCATCACCAACTCCTCGAACCTTATGGACGCTACTCAGCGCAACATGCCGCTGCCGTAGCCCTTCAGGTTGGCTTTCTTCATCAGGGATTCGTACTGGTGCGAAACGAGGTGCGATTGTACTTGGGACATGAAGTCCATCACAACCACGACCACGATCAGCAACGAGGTCCCGCCAAGGTAGAACGGTACGTTTGCCGCAACCACCAGGAACTGGGGCAACAGACAGACGGCCGTCATGTAAAGAGCACCGAACATGGTCAAGCGAGTCAGAACGCCATCAATGTAGCGCGCAGACTGCTCACCTGGACGGATACCCGGAATAAAGGCACCGGACTTCTTCAGGTTTTCCGCTACGTCTTTCGGATTGAACATCAACGCCGTATAGAAGAAGCAGAAGAAAATAATCCCTGCACTAAACAGCAGAATATTCAACGGCTGACCAGGAGCGATCGACTGCGAGATGTCCTGCAACCAGCCCATACCTTCAGACTGGCCGAACCAGGCACCCAACGAAGCCGGGAACAGCAGAATGCTGCTCGCGAAAATAGCCGGAATAACGCCGGCCATGTTCACCTTCAACGGCAAGTGGCTGGTCTGCGCAGCAAATACCTTGCGGCCCTGCTGACGCTTGGCGTAGTGAACAGCGATTCGCCGCTGACCACGCTCGATGAACACCACGAAACCGATAATCGCTACTGCCAGCAGACCGATGGCAACCAGGGCGAAAATGTTGATATCACCCTGACGCGCAGACTCGAAAGACTGCCCGATCGCTCTCGGAAGACCGGCGACGATACCTGCGAAGATCAACATCGAGATACCGTTGCCAACACCACGCTCAGTAATCTGCTCACCCAGCCACATCATGAACATCGCGCCCGCCACAAACGTGGTTACCGCAACGAAATGAAAGCTGAAGTCAGCAGTGAACGAAACGCCCTGCCCCGCCAGGCCAATGGACATGCCAATGGCCTGAACGAGAGCGAGGACGACAGTGCCGTAGCGGGTGTACTGGCTGATCTTGCGACGGCCAGCTTCACCTTCCTTCTTCAACTGCTCCAGCTGCGGGCTGACGGCGCTCATCAGTTGCATGATGATCGATGCCGAAATGTACGGCATGATCCCCAGTGCAAAGATGCTCATCCGCTCCAGCGCGCCGCCGGAAAACATGTTGAACAAGCTAAGAATGGTCCCCTCATTCTGTCGAAACAGGTCCGCGAGTCGGTCCGGGTTGATACCTGGAACCGGGATGTGTGCGCCTATTCGGTAGACGATAATCGCCAGGAACAGAAAACGCAGACGAGCCCAGAGTTCAGACATACCGCCTTTGCCGAGCGCAGAGAGAGCACCTTGCTTAGCCATTTATTCCTCGAACTTGCCGCCAGCTGCTTCGATAGCCGCACGCGCACCTTTGGTGGCGCCGATTCCCTTTCCGATGGTGACAGCACGAGCAACTTCGCCCGACAGCATGATTTTCACACGCTGTACGTTCTGGTTGATCACGTTGGCATCCTTCAGGGACTGCACGGTGACGATGTCGCCGTCCACTTTGGCCAGCTCGGACAGACGCACTTCTGCGCGGTCCATGGCTTTCAGGGAAACGAAACCGAACTTCGGCAGGCGACGATGCAGCGGCTGTTGACCGCCTTCAAAGCCTGGAGCAATGGTGCCACCGGAGCGGGAGGTCTGACCTTTGTGGCCACGGCCACCGGTCTTGCCCAAACCACTACCGATACCACGGCCCGGACGATGCTTTTCGCGACGGGAACCCGGCGCTGGACTCAGATCATTGAGTTTCATCGATTAACCCTCGACACGCAGCATGTAGTAAGCCTTGTTGATCATCCCGCGATTCTCGGGAGTATCCTGGACTTCTACAGTGTGACCGATGCGACGCAGACCCAGACCCTTAACGCACAGTTTGTGGTTAGGGATGCGGCCGGTCATGCTTTTGATCAGCGTTACTTTTACGGTAGCCATGATCAGAAGATCTCCTTGACGCTTTTGCCACGCTTGGCGGCAATGGATTCAGGAGACTGCATTGCTTTCAAACCCTTGAAAGTGGCGTGAACCACGTTTACCGGGTTAGTCGAGCCGTAGCACTTGGCCAGAACGTTCTGAACGCCAGCAACTTCGAGGACAGCACGCATAGCGCCGCCAGCGATGATACCGGTACCTTCAGAAGCAGGCTGCATGTACACCTTCGAAGCGCCATGGGCGGACTTCATTGCGTACTGCAGAGTGGTGCCGTTCAGATCAACCTGGATCATGTTGCGGCGAGCAGCTTCCATTGCCTTCTGGATCGCAGCAGGCACTTCACGCGACTTGCCACGGCCGAAGCCAACACGGCCTTTACCATCACCCACTACGGTCAACGCAGTGAAAGTGAAGATACGGCCGCCTTTAACGGTTTTGGCTACGCGGTTAACTTGAACCAGCTTCTCGATGTAGCCTTCGTCGCGCTTTTGGTCGTTATTTGACATAACTTAGAACTCCAGCCCAGCTTCACGAGCAGCATCAGCCAGCGCCTTGACGCGGCCGTGGTACTTGAAGCCAGAGCGGTCGAAAGCCACCTGCGAGACGCCAGCGGCTTTAGCACGCGTAGCGACCAGCTGGCCAACCTTAGTGGCCGCGTCGATGTTGCCAGTGGCGCCATCACGCAGTTCTTTATCCAAAGTCGAGGCACTTGCCAGGACTTTGTTGCCGTCGGCCGAAATGACCTGGGCGTAGATGTGCTGCGACGAGCGGAACACGCAGAGACGCACGACTTCGAGTTCGTGCATTTTCAGGCGTGCTTTGCGAGCGCGACGCAGTCGAGTAACTTTTTTGTCGGTCATTTGCTATGCCCTACTTCTTCTTGGCTTCTTTACGACGGACGACTTCGTCCGCGTAGCGCACACCTTTGCCTTTGTACGGCTCTGGTGGACGGAAGTCGCGGATCTCGGCGGCCACTTGACCTACCAGCTGCTTGTCGATGCCCTTGATCAGGATATCGGTCTGGCTAGGAGTCTCAGCGGTGATGCCTTCCGGCAGTTCATAATCCACTGGGTGCGAGAAGCCAAGAGCCAGGTTCAGCACTGTGCCTTTTGCTTGCGCCTTGTAACCAACACCGACCAGCTGGAGCTTGCGCTCGAAGCCTTGGCTTACGCCTTGGACCATGTTGTTTACCAACGCACGAGTGGTACCAGCCATTGCGCGAGTCTGTTGATCGCCATTGCGAGCAGCGAAACGCAGCTCACCAGCTTCTTCAACGATCTCAACGGACGAATGGATGTTCAGTTGCAGAGTGCCCTTGGCACCCTTCACCGAAAGCTGTTGGCCTGCGAATTTGACTTCGACACCGGCTGGCAGCTTAACGGGGTTCTTAGCGACGCGTGACATGCTTATCCCCCCTTAGAACACAGTGCAAAGAACTTCGCCGCCGACACCGGCAGCGCGCGCAGCACGATCCGTCATCACACCCTTGTTGGTGGAGACGATAGACACGCCCAGGCCGCCACGAACTTTTGGCAGATCCTCGACGGACTTGTACTGACGCAGGCCAGGACGGCTAACGCGCTTCACTTCCTCGATGACCGGACGGCCTTCGAAGTACTTCAGCTCGATGGACAGCAGAGGCTTGATTTCGCTGCTGATCTGATAACCCGCAATGTAACCTTCGTCCTTCAGGACTTTGGCAACAGCTACCTTCAACGTAGAAGATGGCATGCTTACGACGGACTTTTCAGCCATCTGGGCATTACGGATACGAGTTAGCATGTCCGCTAACGGGTCCTGCATACTCATGGGCTAGACGCTCCTAATACACAAAAAATTAGCCTTTCGGCTAGTACGTGTCGCCGAGCGCATCCGCGCAATAAAAACACGGGCTCAGGCGAGCCGGGTATTCTAGACACACCCCACAAATGAATCAAGCCCCAATAGGGGCTTGATTCAAGTTCAAGGTCACCGACGGTCAGGATCTTGCGATCCCGAACGCCGAGACTTCGACAGTGCTTACCAGCTGGCTTTAACCAGACCTGGAACGTCACCACGCATTGCAGCTTGACGCAGCATGTTACGGCCGAGGCCGAACTTGCGGTACACGCCGTGCGGACGACCAGTCAGGCGGCAGCGGTTACGCATGCGCGAGGCGCTTGCGTCACGTGGCTGCTTCTGCAGGGCTACGGTAGCTTCCCAACGCGCTTCTGGACTTGCGTTCAGATCAACGATGATAGCTTTCAGCGCTGCACGCTTGGTGGCGTACTTGGCAACGGTGAGCTGACGCTTCAGCTCACGGTTTTTCATGCTCTTCTTGGCCATTTTCCTACTCCAATCAGTTGCGGAACGGGAATTTGAAAGCGCGCAGCAGTGCGCGACCTTCGTCATCCGTCCGTGCAGTGGTGGTCAGGGTAATGTCCAGACCGCGGAGAGCGTCGATCTTGTCGTAATCGATTTCCGGGAAAATGATCTGCTCTTTAACACCCATGCTGTAGTTGCCACGACCATCGAAGGACTTGGCATTCAGGCCGCGGAAGTCGCGAACCCGAGGCAGGGAGATCGACAGCAGACGATCCAGGAACTCGTACATACGCTCACGGCGCAGGGTCACTTTGACGCCGATCGGCCAACCTTCACGGACTTTAAAGCCAGCGATGGATTTCCGAGCGTAAGTCACGACGACTTTCTGACCGGTGATCTTTTCCAGGTCAGCAACAGCGTGCTCGATGACTTTTTTGTCGCCGATCGCTTCGCCCAGACCCATGTTCAGGGTGATTTTGGTAACGCGCGGAACTTCCATCACGTTCGAAAGCTTAAGTTCTTCCTTAAGTTTCGGTGCGATTTCCTTCCGGTAAATCTCTTTTAGTCGTGCCATGGTCTTCTACCTAGCAGTGTTCAAGCATCAACCGCTTTTTGGGTCGACTTGAAGACACGAATTTTCTTACCGTCTTCTACTTTGAAACCAACGCGGTCAGCCTTGTTGGTTTCGCCGTTGAAGATGGCGACGTTGGAAGCGTGCAGTGGCGCTTCTTTCTCGACGATACCGCCCTGTACGCCCGACATCGGGTTAGGCTTGGTATGACGCTTGACCAGGTTCAGACCACCAACAACCAGACGGTTGTCAGCAAGAACCTTCAGCACCTTACCGCGCTTACCTTTGTCTTTGCCGGCGATCACGATGATCTCGTCGTCACGACGAATCTTTTGCATGTCGGATCTCCTTACAGCACTTCTGGGGCGAGCGAGACGATCTTCATGAACTTCTCAGTACGAAGTTCACGGGTCACTGGCCCAAAGATACGGGTGCCGATCGGCTCTTGCTTGTTGTTCAACAGAACAGCAGCGTTGCCATCAAAGCGGATGATGGAGCCGTCAGCACGACGAACGCCATGGCGAGTGCGGACTACGACAGCAGTCATCACTTGGCCTTTCTTCACCTTACCGCGAGGAATTGCTTCCTTGACGGTAACCTTGATGATGTCACCGATACCAGCGTAACGACGATGGGAGCCACCCAGCACCTTGATGCACATAACACGGCGAGCGCCGCTGTTATCGGCCACATCGAGCATGGATTGAGTCTGAATCATATAATTTCTCCGACCCCTAGCCCTTAGACTTCCACAGCGCGTTCGAGAACATCAACCAGCGCCCAAGACTTGGTCTTGGCCATCGGACGAGTTTCACGAATAGTGACTTTGTCGCCGATGTGGCACTGATTGGTTTCGTCGTGCGCGTGCAGCTTAGTCGAACGCTTAACGTATTTACCGTAGATCGGGTGCTTAACGCGACGCTCGATCAGAACGGTGATGGTTTTGTCCATCTTGTCGCTGACAACACGGCCAGTCAGCGTACGGACAGTTTTTTCGGCTTCAGCCATGATTACTTACCTGCCTGCTGGTTGAGCACAGTTTTCACGCGAGCGATATCACGCTTAACTTGCGAGAGCAGATGAGACTGCCCCAACTGGCCAGTTGCTTTCTGCATACGCAGATTGAACTGGTCGCGCAGCAGGCCGAGCAGTTGCTCGTTCAGCTGCTGTGCTGATTTTTCACGAAGTTCATTCGCTTTCATCACATCACCGTCCGTTTAACAAAGGCGGTGGCGAGCGGCAGCTTTGCAGCAGCCAGGGCAAAAGCCTCACGCGCCAGCTCTTCAGTTACACCCTCGATTTCATACAGGACTTTGCCTGGCTGAATCTGGGCAACCCAGTATTCGACGTTACCCTTACCTTTACCCATCCGAACTTCGAGTGGCTTCTTGGAAATAGGCTTGTCCGGGAATACACGGATCCAGATCTTGCCGCCACGTTTTACGTGACGGGTCAGAGCACGACGCGCTGACTCGATCTGACGAGCGGTGAGACGACCACGAGCAACAGACTTCAGCGCGAACTCGCCGAAGCTGACTTTGCTACCGCGCAATGCCAGGCCACGGTTGTGACCGGTCATTTGCTTGCGGAACTTCGTACGCTTTGGTTGCAACATTTGGCGTACCCCTTACTTAGCAGCTTTTTTACGAGGCGCTGGTGCTTGTGGCTTCAGTTCTTCTTGGCGACCACCAATTACTTCGCCTTTGAAGATCCAAACCTTTACACCGATCACACCGTAGGTGGTGTGAGCTTCGTAGTTGGCATAGTCGATGTCGGCACGCAGGGTGTGCAGTGGCACACGACCTTCGCGATACCATTCAGTACGTGCGATTTCAGCACCGCCGAGACGACCGCTCACTTGGATTTTGATGCCTTTGGCACCAATGCGCATGGCGTTCTGTACAGCGCGCTTCATAGCGCGACGGAACATGACGCGACGCTCCAGCTGCTGAGCTACGCTCTGCGCAACCAGCATACCGTCGAGCTCCGGCTTGCGGATCTCTTCGATATTGATGTGCACAGGCACACCCATTTGCTTGGTCAGGTCCTGACGCAGTTTCTCAACATCTTCACCTTTCTTCCCGATAACGATACCTGGACGAGCGGTGTGGATGGTGATACGTGCAGTCTGCGCCGGACGATGGATATCGATACGGCTTACGGACGCGCTTTTTAGTTTGTCTTGGAGATACTCACGCACCTTCAGATCAGCGAACAAGTAGTCCGCATAAGTCCGACCGTCTGCGTACCAGACGGAGGTGTGCTCCTTGACGATTCCCAGGCGAATGCCAATGGGATGTACTTTCTGACCCATCTCTTCGACTCCGTTACTTGTCAGCAACCTTGACAGTGATATGGCAAGACCGCTTGACGATGCGATCAGCACGGCCTTTGGCACGTGGCATGATGCGCTTCAGCGAACGCCCTTCGTTGACGAAAACGGTGCTGACCTTCAGGTCATCAACGTCTGCGCCTTCGTTATGCTCGGCGTTGGCTACGGCCGACTCCAGCACTTTCTTCATGATCTCGGCGGCTTTCTTACTGCTGAAAGCCAACAGGTTGAGCGCTTCGCCCACCTTCTTCCCGCGGATCTGGTCGGCGACCAAGCGGGCTTTCTGGGCGGAGATTCGAGCGCCCGACAACTTAGCGGCTACTTCCATTTCCTTACCCCTTAACGCTTGGCTTTCTTGTCAGCCACGTGCCCACGGTATGTGCGGGTACCGGCGAACTCGCCCAGTTTGTGGCCGACCATGTCTTCGTTCACGAGAACTGGGACGTGTTGGCGACCGTTGTGTACTGCGATGGTCAGACCGACCATTTGTGGCAGGATCATCGAACGACGCGACCAGGTCTTAACTGGTTTGCGATCGTTCTTTTCCGCCGCCACTTCGATCTTCTTCAGTAGGTGAAGATCAATAAAAGGACCTTTTTTCAGAGAACGTGGCACTGTCGTATCCCTCTATTTACTTGCGACGACGGACGATCATTTTGTCGGTACGCTTATTACCACGAGTCTTCGCGCCCTTAGTCGGGAAGCCCCATGGCGATACCGGATGACGACCACCAGAGGTACGACCTTCACCACCACCATGTGGGTGGTCAACCGGGTTCATGGCAACACCACGAACGGTTGGGCGAACGCCACGCCAGCGCTTGGCACCAGCTTTACCCAACGAACGCAGGCTGTGCTCGGAGTTCGAGACTTCGCCCAGGGTCGCACGGCATTCAGCCAGTACTTTACGCATCTCACCAGAACGCAGACGCAGGGTCACGTAGACACCTTCACGAGCGATCAGCTGAGCCGAAGCACCAGCGGAACGAGCGATCTGTGCGCCTTTACCTGGCTTCAATTCGATGCCGTGTACGGTGCTACCAACTGGAATGTTACGCAGTTGCAGAGCGTTGCCCGGCTTGATCGGTGCCAGGGCACCTGCGATCAGCTGGTCGCCAGCACTCACGCCTTTAGGGGCGATGATGTAGCGACGCTCGCCATCTGCGTACAGCAGCAGAGCGATGTGAGCAGTACGGTTTGGATCGTATTCGATACGCTCGACGGTGGCAGCGATGCCATCCTTGTCGTTGCGACGGAAGTCGACCAGACGATAATGCTGCTTATGACCACCACCGATGTGACGAGTGGTAATACGGCCATTGTTGTTACGACCACCAGACTTCGATTTTTTCTCGAGCAGCGGTGCGTGAGGAGCGCCTTTATGCAGCTCCTGGTTGACCACCTTGACCACAAAACGGCGGCCAGGGGAAGTCGGTTTGCATTTAACGATTGCCATGATGCACCCCTTCCTTACTCAGCACTGCTGCTGAAATCGAGATCTTGGCCTGGCTGAAGGGAGATAACTGCCTTCTTCCAGTCATTACGCTTGCCCAGACCGCGAGCAGTGCGCTTGCTTTTACCCAGAACGTTCAGGGTAGTCACGCGCTCTACTTTCACGCTGAACAGGCTTTCGACGGCCTTCTTGATTTCCAGCTTGGTTGCGTCGGTAGCAACCTTGAAAACGAACTGGCCTTTCTTGTCTGCCAGAACCGTAGCCTTCTCGGAAACGTGCGGGCCAAGCAGAACTTTAAATACGCGTTCCTGGTTCATCCCAGCAGCTCCTCGAATTTCTTCACGGCCGACACGGTGATCAACACCTTGTCGTATGCGATCAGACTGACCGGATCGGAACCCTGCACGTCACGAACGTCGACGTGTGGCAGGTTGCGAGCAGCCAGGTACAGGTTCTGATCAACAGCGTCAGACACGATCAGGACGTCAGTCAGGCCCATGCCGTTCAGCTTGTTCAGCAGATCTTTGGTTTTCGGTGCTTCAACAGCGAAGTCCTGAACCACGACCAGACGATCAGTACGCACCAGCTCAGCAAGGATGGAACGCATTGCTGCGCGATACATCTTCTTGTTCAGCTTCTGGGAGTGATCCTGAGGACGAGCTGCGAAAGTGGTACCGCCGCCACGCCAGATTGGGCTACGGATAGTACCGGCACGAGCACGGCCAGTACCTTTCTGACGCCATGGGCGCTTGCCGCCACCGGAAACGTCGGAACGGGTCTTTTGCTGCTTGCTACCTTGACGGCCGCCGGCCATGTAGGCCACGACTGCTTGGTGAACCAGCGTCTCGTTGAATTCGCCGCCAAATGTCAGTTCGGAAACTTCGATCGCTTGAGCGTCATTTACATTTAATTGCATGTCAGCTTCCCCTTAACCGCGAGCCTTGGCTGCTGGACGTACAACCAAGTTGCCGCCAGTAGCGCCAGGAACAGCGCCCTTGACCAACAACAGATTGCGTTCAGCGTCCACGCGCACTACTTCGAGGGACTGCACGGTCACGCGCTCAGCGCCCATATGACCGGACATTTTTTTGCCCTTGAATACACGACCAGGAGTCTGGCACTGGCCGATAGAGCCTGGAACGCGGTGGGATACGGAGTTACCGTGGGTGTTATCTTGCCCGCGGAAGTTCCAACGCTTGATCGTACCCTGGAAGCCTTTACCCTTGGACTGACCGGTTACATCAACCAGTTGGCCAGCGGCGAAGATTTCAGCGTTGATCAGATCGCCGGCCTGGTACTCGCCTTCTTCAAGGCGGAATTCCATTACGGTACGACCAGCGGCAACGTTCGCCTTGGCGAAGTGGCCAGCCTGAGCTGCTGTTACACGCGAAGCACGACGCTCGCCGACAGTGACTTGCACTGCACGATAGCCATCGGTCTCTTCAGTTTTGAACTGGGTGACGCGATTCGGCTCGATCTCAATGACCGTGACCGGAATGGAGACACCTTCTTCGGTGAAAATACGGGTCATACCGCATTTACGACCGACTACACCAATAGTCATGTTGTAAACCTCATGAGTGTACGGGGCTTTCACCCGCTATGGCCGCCCATTTCAGAGCGTTACACGACTAAGACCGAGTCTTAGCCGAGGCTGATCTGCACTTCCACACCGGCCGCAAGATCGAGCTTCATAAGAGCATCAACGGTTTTATCCGTTGGCTGGACGATGTCCAGAACGCGCTTATGAGTACGGATCTCGTACTGGTCACGCGCGTCTTTGTTGACGTGCGGGGAGACCAGAACGGTGAACCGCTCTTTACGGGTAGGCAGTGGAATTGGACCACGCACTTGAGCACCAGTACGTTTCGCGGTTTCCACGATTTCCTGGGTGGATTGGTCGATCAGGCGATGGTCAAAAGCCTTCAACCTGATACGGATTTGCTGATTTTGCATTGGATTTCAGACTCCGGCTGCTATTCCCACCGGGCGCAATACGCCCGTTAAAAGGAGGCGCAATTCTATAGACGCCCCTGGTAGGTGTCAACCCAATAAAAAAGCCCCCGCTAAGCGGGGGCTTTTCAACTCATCAAGCTGACTCTAAAAGAGACTTACTCGATGACTTTGGCTACGACGCCAGCGCCGACGGTACGACCGCCTTCACGGATAGCGAAACGCAGACCGTCTTCCATCGCGATGGTCTTGATCAGGGTAACAGTCATCTGAATGTTGTCACCTGGCATTACCATTTCAACGCCTTCTGGCAGCTCGCAGTTACCAGTCACGTCAGTTGTACGGAAGTAGAACTGTGGACGGTAGCCTTTGAAGAACGGAGTATGACGACCGCCTTCTTCCTTGCTCAGAACGTAAACTTCCGCGGTGAACTTGGTGTGCGGCTTGACGGTGCCTGGCTTGACCAGAACCTGGCCACGCTCAACGTCGTCACGCTTGGTGCCGCGCAGCAGTACGCCGCAGTTCTCGCCAGCACGACCTTCGTCGAGCAGCTTGCGGAACATTTCAACGCCGGTGCAGGTAGTTTTCTGAGTGTCGCGCAGACCGACGATCTCAACTTCTTCCTGGATACGGACGATGCCACGCTCAACACGACCAGTCACAACAGTACCGCGACCGGAGATCGAGAATACGTCTTCGATTGGCATCAGGAACGGCTTGTCGATAGCACGCTCTGGCTCTGGGATGTAGCTATCCAGAGTTTCCACCAGCTTCTTGACGGCAGTGGTGCCCATTTCGTTGTCGTCTTGGCCGTTCAGAGCCATCAGAGCCGAACCGATGATGATTGGAGTGTCATCACCTGGGAAGTCGTAAGTGC